>SKSA01000027.1 GCA_007118195.1 Anaerobacillus sp.
CTTGAGTGATAATAAATGAACTTATAACCACTAATAAAGAAAACACCTAGTAAAGAAATAATCGACAAAATCAAATATAAATATGATGCGCTTAATTGCTCGATAATCTGTCCACCTATACTTGCACCTATAATTCCTGATAAGCCAAAGAAAAATGAATAGAAAAGAAGGTGTCCCGTTGATTGTAATTGTTCAGGGACAATTTTTGTAACATAATGAAAAGCACTTAAGTAAAAAATACCGAAAGTTAAACCATGCATTAATTGCAATGGTAATACAAAAATTGGATCAACGATTATTGCCATTAAAAACCACCGAAAACTATACAGAAAAGCGGCCACTATAATAAACGTTAATGCATGAAAACGACGAAACCACAATGTCGATGTAGCAAAAATTAACGCTTCAGAAATTACCCCAATGAACCAAGCCCAACCAATAAAAGCTTCCTTTCCACCTCTTTCGATAATATATATACCTAAAAAGCTATCACTAGAGCGGTGAGTAACGGTTATAAACATCATAATCACTAAAAAAGATATTAATTTTTTATTTCTAAATAAATTTAAAGCTTCCCGAATATTAACGGACTTTTGTGATGTTTTAATGTCTTTTATACGTAAACTTATTATTAGTGTAATGGTTATAAAAAAAACAAAAGGTATATAAATATATTGAATACCAATAGCGGTTAAAAGGAAGCCACCTGCAAGTGACATCACTGCAAAACCGAGTGACCCCCACATTCTGATCGAACCAAACGAAAGAGAAAGTTGATTAGCGGCTTTTTGAGCGAGACTATCACCAAGCCCGCCTACCGGAGCCATAAAAGCAAAAAAAACAAAGGTAGCAAAAATTAATAAACCATAATGAAAGCTTTGAAACATCAATACGGAAGAAAATAATGTTCCCGTTAGACAAAATATAATGATTTTTTTAGAGGTTTTATATTTGTCCGTCATATAGCCCCAAAAAGGTTGAGCGATCATAGCGGCGAGAGGGCCTACCGCTAACAATACGCCAATTTGACTTCCGGTTAGGTCATTATTTTGGAAATATACTGGTAAATAACTAATAATAATGGTCATTGCTGAATAATAGAAAAATAAAAGTGCTTTAATATTAATAGTTGAATGCATGCATTTCTCCAATCATTGATTTAATAAACGGTAAACACAAGAAAAAAAGACTCGAAAGGATGAGCCTCTTAATATAACAAACCTTCTTGTTCAAAAAGAAACGCATATGATAGGTCTAAAAATAAGTATAGCTCCCCATTGATCGGATAAGAAAAAGTGCGTATAAACTCATTTGTTTCTATATCGCTATACAAATCAGATAAAATACCTCTTCTATCATATTGCATCCTTACAATTGTTTCTAAAAAGTACGGGCGCCAACTCCAGTTTTTCCCTAAATACTCCAACTGCCTCTGCCAACTCCCGTCTTTCTTTACGTAGTTAGTAGATCGTTGAAAGCCATATTGATCACAAATATAAATACGAAAACAGACATCCTCAAGATGATCAGAAATTGACATAATGATTTCTTCAGAAGAGTGCTTTTTATCTTTTCTTACGACTTCTTCAAGACGACTGTTTAAATGTTCTATAAAAATATACTGCTGAGTTAGTTTCTTTCTTTCATGATTGATAAATTGCTCGAACTCATTTGTAAGCTGTTGTTTACAACAATGAGGCTCAACAAATTGAGAACATGGCTTTGCTAAATAAAAACCTTGATAGTACCTACCACCATTTTTCCAAGCAGCGTTTAATTTCGTTAAATCTCCAATACCTTGGAACAACAAGGTGGCTCCTATTTTCCTTGCAAACATCGATAATGAATATAGAACATCTCGATGAGAAGGAGAAAGCATTCCATCCTTAATAAACTTTAAATCAACTTTTAAAATATCAGGTTCTAAAAGCGCAATACGATCTATATTGCTACCCCCTCTACCCACATCATCAATAGCAACTCTTATCCCAAAACTTTTAAGATACAAAATTAAATGACCAAGTTGAGATAAGTCTCCTTCGTAATCATGCTCTCTAATTTCTAAAACAATATTTTCAAATTTCAGTCCTTTATTTTGGTACAACTTTATTCTACTAATTAACTGCTCTGTATAATCATTTTCACTCAAAAGAATATTGGCATTACAATTGATAAATAAATCCGTTTCGATATTTGCGTTGCAATAGTAGTCAAAAGCCAAGTGTTGAATATGCTCATCTACTTCAATAATATATTCTTCAGGGATATTATCATTATGAAAAAAGTCACCTAAAGTTTTTACATCATCATTTATATTAATTCGTCCGAGAACTTCGTAACCGATCACACTTTGCTCTTCAGCACTTAAAATCGGTTGAAAGTATGGGACAACATGATCTTTATTCATTAGAATTTCTAGTGCATCCATATTACGTAAACCCCTATCTAAACTCTTCATTTAAACTAGAAAACATTTATGATTATATCATTAATTTGGTCTAAATGGTATGTACTTCCTTTTATAAATAGCATGCAAAGAAGAAATTGCCATTATCGGTCAATTTCTTCTTTTCTTACGAGATAAGAACCAATTTTCAGCTTTTGTTTTTTTCGGTCGATCTGGTGAGGTCGGATCATAAAACCAATTATATTTAACAGTTAAATAAACGAGAACAATGATGATTAAAATAAGTAACCAGTTCATCTGTCTCCCTCCATACGTATATTGTTACCAAAATAAGCGTAATAAAGGGAGTTAAATTATTCACTTTTTACCAAGTCATCAATGGTCATAGATGACATTTGCAGCTGAACAAGCAACGACATGTTTGAAACAATGTTTTGAAGCAACTTGTTCATTGAGTTTATGCTGCTTTTTTTGCTTTGCATGCATGGCATCTTCATATTCCTTTTGTGCCGCTTGCTTTGCTTTGAAAAGCATCATTTGCACACGACTATAAACATTTACCGCGCCATCCCCTGTGGTTTCAATTGGTAAAAAAATCGCTTCTGGATACTTTTCGGTAATATAAGATTGGACACCATCTGATACGCCAGACGAAGGCATACAGCCAAATGGCTTCACTGAAATCGTCATATTGGCCTTTTTCTTAATGACATTTAATAAAAGTTTGCCTACTTCCATATGCCCTTCACCACCACGGTTATGGTTATCGTAATATCGATGAGCATACTTTGCTAGCTCATCCATATCTGGGAGTTCATAATAATGAAGGCCCAACAGCTTAGCGTAAAATTGGAACATCACCCGAACGGCACGATCTGCTAACGATAATTTTAAAATTCTCTGACGTGGTTTTTTTCCTGCTAAACCGAATTTCCCATGATCAAATTGTTTTAAATTTAATCTCCTCCTCGTATCAAAGCGGCCTTCCCAGATTAAAAATAAAATCCATGCTGTCACGGGTTGAACTTCAACTTCAGCGCCTTCAGATTCTAAAAACTGTTGCAGTCTATAGTTCCCGTCACCTTCTGTCGTCATAGCCCAAAATTCACCTATCACACTGACTTTCGGTTTTATTTTCGTCCAATCGACTTTAATCTTTTGAAACTCTTTTTTACAACTAAGTAAAACTGGCATCAATGGTTTCCTGTGTAGAAAAGTCTCATAAAGCTTGTCTTTACATTGTTGGATCACCTTGTTCGTTGTCCCAGGTTCTTTTTCATAAGGCCTAATTCGATAACCAATGATATTCAAAATGTCACTAATAAAGACGGTTTTTAATACAGTCGTGAAAAAAGTTGTGTTTAATTCAAGACCATTATCGTCTCCAGTAGCTTGCTTTAATCCTTCCTGCTGTTGAAATAACAAAACACGGAAACCGTCAAATCCAGCATCTCGAAGTGCCTTTCGATATTCAGTGACATAAGTACCGAAGCGGCAAGGCCCACATGAACCAGACGTCACAAACACATAGTTTTTAATGATCTCTTCCTTTGACGTTCCTTCACGTTCTAATTGCTTTAAATATTTAATTAAGTTCCCAACAGTAAAATAAGTAGGGTTACATTGCCCGCGATTTCCGAACTCTCTGCCGAGTTGCAGCGAGGTGATATCCGGACAATCTAACGCCTTTATATTATATCCCAAACTACGAATCGCAGCTTCAATAAGAGTATCGTGGAGCATTGTTAGTCCACCAAACAAAATCGTTGTCGTCTTCTTTTCTTTTTTTGAAAAGTGACGGTACACAGGGTCGTACCAATGTTTTCTTACTTCTGAAACATCATCGCATTTATGATTTGTTTTAGTTTGATTAGACATTTTTTACCCCCTACAAACCTAACTTGTTTCTTCGATAGAAGAATGATCGATCATCTGTTTTCGTTTTTCTTTTCTCTTTAATTCGTCTTCTAACTGTTCTTCTTTTAATTTCAAAGAATGGTGATACGTCTTGACGCGAATTTTTATTGACCCAGTAGGTTTATTAGCATCAATATCATGAAGTGCAGAATACGGCACATTAGCAACCCCTGTAATCGAATCAATAATTCCATACGTTGGGGCATCATGACCGCACTTAAAGCTAGATAAATCTAAAAGAGCCACATTTGGGTATCTTGCTGCAAACTTTGACGCCCAAACTTTTTGAGCACTATTTGAACTGAAATTTTCGGGCCAAACATCGTTAATATCAAATGGACTCGAAATTTTATTTGCGTTTAGATCCTCTTGAAAATATTTAGCAACCCATTTCTCATCTTTCGGTATCGAACGCATCGATAAAATCGGATACCCTTTCACTTGATATTCCTCAAGCACTCGATGGTTTAAACCTGGATCAGAATGGTACGGCCGCCCAATCATAAGTAAAGCGATACGACCATTTTTTTGGACATCTTCAAGAATCTCTTTTCCCTTTTGTTCCATTTCTAAATCAAACTTTTTCATTGCTTGTAAGCCTTGATCAACCGCAAAATTATTTTCATCTTCAGTAACATTTAAACGTTCACCAAACACTTCGAATAGCTGAAATTTCATAAAGTTCTTTTCAACAAATGTAATCGCTGGGTCTAAATACGTAATATTTTTTGTCTTAAAGAAATCGGTCTCTTTCGTAAACGCAGCTTTAATCACATTCGGTGAGCCACTAACAATCGGACAACTAGCGGTATCTACCACATTATCTAAATACGTCGGCAAATGAGTAATACACGGGAAGAAAATATAATTCAACTCGTGTTTTGCATGATGCTTCGTTAATAAATTATGAACGTGAGCTTGCGTTACTTTTGATGGGTAACAAGGGTCTACCGAACCGTATTTCCCCCCCTTCATCCATAGGTCTTCACTCGTATAATCGCTAAAAATAATATTTTTTGGATCTAAACCCAACGATTCAAAATACGTTCGCCAAAATGGCGCTGTTGACCAAATGGCTAATACTCTAGGTATACCAATTTTAATATTTCGTCTTTCTTCAGCTGCCGCTTGTGATGACCGTTGGAAACGTCGTTTAACCGACACCTTTTTCGGTTCTAAAAACGGAATCATCCGTTTTTCTAACTTCACATCATCGATAAGATCGTCTTCTGTTGGCATTGGGCTTGGCTCATAAAAACGCTCAAACATCTTTTTCGCTTCATATTCTATTAAATTTGGATATTGTTCCTTTAACTCATTTCGCTTTTTCGTAAGCTGAATCACTGCTTCTTTGTCTTCGACAGTTCCTTTTTCACAACTAAATCCCGAAATATATCTTGCAGTATTCCCTTGGGGAGTCACCGTGTCAATAAACGTTCGACTACAGTGATTTGGGCAAAAATGACAGACGGTTGACTGATCATTTGTTGTTGTGTATTCGATATTTAATGCTGTATTTAAGCCGATAAATGACGTGTTCCCTTTCCGATTTACGACACGAAGCGCTTCCATTGCAGCGCCAATCGCACCTGCTTCTCCTGTGTGAGGGTGAACAAACACTTCTGCATCAGGAACACGTTCTTTTATATAGTCTACCTGCGCTTTTACAGCTGCTAAATTATGCTGTGTTCCACCTTGAAGCACAAATCGTCTGCCGAGCTCTGACATGCGCGGAATTTGCACTACGTATTGCCAAATATTTTTCGGTAAAACGTAAGCAAGACCAGCTAAGAGTTCTTCTTTTGAATATCCTTCTTTTTGAAAGTTGACACGATCTGTGTCTAAAAAAACGGCACATCCGTAAGAAAATTTTGGTGACAACTCGGCACGGAAAGCACTTTGGGCATAGTCATTAATCGGAATCCCGAATTGATCAGCCATTGCTTGCAAAAGCATCCCATTTCCCGCAGAACATTGATTAGACAAACGAAAATTACGAATATCACCGTTTTTTAAAAATAATACTTTAATATCTTGCCCACCAACATCACAAATAACGTCAATATCACCACAAAAATGAACCGCACTTTGCATGTGAGCCACCGTTTCAACGATATTTACATCCGCATATAAGGTTCGCTCTAAAACATCTGCAGCATATCCAGTAGCACCAAAACCGATAATTTCTAATGTAGCTCCATTTATTTCTGCTTGTTTTTTCAAATCTTTTAATAGTTCCTTCGTATCTTGAATCGGGTTTCCTTTTGATAACTGATACGCTTTAAACAACACTTGTCCATTTTCATCCATTAAAACTGCTTTAGAAGAGGTTGACCCACCGTCAACACCTAATATTGCCCGAACATTTTCTCCTTTTTTAAAGTCTGCCTGTTTAAATTTTGGTATCTCGTATTGCTTTTTAAACTGCTCGAGTTCATGACTATTTTTTACGAGAGGTGGACCTGCAGTTTCACCTAACTTCGCTTTTCTTCCATACAAAATATAATTCTTTAATGCTTGAACTCCTCTAAAAACCCCAACATTTTTCGGTTCGTATAAACCGTAAATCGCTGAGCCGAAAGCAGCGTAATATTGTGAATTATTCGGTACATAGATTAACTCGTCAATATCGCAGTTGCTAGGATATTGATAGTTCCGTTCATCCCAAACATCTTTAATACGTTTTTTCCAACAATCTTGTAAAAAAGGTAAATACGTATTAGGACCACCGAGAAGAATCACTTCATGCCTCAACGTATTACCTCTACTTAAAACGGATAGATTTTGCATCACTATGGCATCGGCCAACGAGCACATAATTTCTTTTGCTGGAATACCTGTTTTAGTCAAATTAACGATATCCGTTTCTGCGAACACCCCACATTTCGCTGCCACATGATGAAGCTTTGTATCATCAAAACGAAGCTCCATCACAACTTGTTCTTCCATCCCTACTTTAATCATACATTTATCAATCGTTGCTCCTGTACCAGAGGCACATTTATCATTCATTGATGTAATCGCGTATTTTCCACCTGTTTTTTCATTTTCTTTAAAAATAATGATCTTAGCGTCTTGTCCACCTAGTTCAACGACACTACCCGCATTAGGATGCAGTTCTTCTACCGCCATTGTAACTGCATTTACTTCTTGCACAAATTTCGCCCCAAGAACTTCAGCTAATGGCAGTCCCCCTGAACCCGTAATAAAAATGCGGACATCATCATTCATTTTAATATGAAACTCGTTGATGATTTCTTCTAAGAAGGTAAGAACGAATTCAGCTTGCTTCGTATGGTGCCGTTTATACTTTGACCATAATATTTCCTTTGTTTGAGGGTTAATAACTGTTGCCTTAACGGTAGTCGACCCTACATCAACCCCGATCACGAATTGTTTGTGTGTCATTACTAATCTCCTCTAGTATGTAAGAATAATTTTGAGCTTTATATTGCGTATGAAAATATCATTTTTCACACTAATAATAGTTATTCAAAAATGGACGTATCCACAAACATCTTTTCCATGATGGTTATAAACTATTCATTTTTATCAATAGAAAAAGGCAAGGAGAACATCGCAATTCTCGCCCTGCCTTTTATTTGACTTAGTTTGTTATCGTTGCGATAATTTCATCTGTTTTTTGTTTAAGGGACTTCATATCTACTGCCCCATGATAATATTCTTCTAGTTTAATTTTTGATTCTAGAGCTTTTTGTAAAAGTTTCGTCCCTTCGCTCATTTGTTGTTTATATTGAATGTGCAATTGGTCAAACTCTTTATCGTATTTCGCTTCGACGGATTGATCCATACAAAGTTCGAACATATCAATCACTTCATCAGACTTTCTTGTCGGATCAATCACATGTGGGGCGGTACCGTCTAAGATCGCAACACTTAATGAAGGGATAATAATCATATCTAAACTATGGGGATCGAGCCCACAAGGAAAATATTGAACAGCTAAACCTAAGTTTTCACCATACTTTCCAATCTTTCTCATGACAGTACTTTTACCACTACCAGATCGCCCTTTAATAATATACCTTTTCTTTATATCACTCGTTATATTATCAATATAATTAATGGCTCCTTTTGGCGTCGCTGCCCCAAAAAACAATTGTGGAACCATTGCTTTTTCAACCTCTACACTTACATCGTGAAATAAATTTGCTGCTAATTGAGCGGTCACCTTATTGGCTTTATCAAAGTCCATAGCAGAGATATAAAGTTCTTCTTTTTTTTCATGAATTTTAACACCTTTTGCAAATCTCGCATAAGCCTCTACATGAAATTTCTCAACCTCAGATTGCAACTGAATGATCCCATTTTTATTTGTGACGACATTGGCTTTATTTAATGACTCATCAAGGTCAAAAACTTGTTCAATAAAATTGCCGTATTTTGCTTCGACCCCATTTCGTGCTGACCCATCCATCACCGCAATATCTTTTTCGGGAATAATAATCCCATCAAGATTTTCTTCATCCGATGGGTTATGAAGCCATTGAACTAAATAGCCTTTTTGTTCGAAGCTCTCACTGATTTTTTTAAACAGCTTCGTTTTTTCAGAGCTCAAACTTCCTTTAACAACATATATTTTGTTAATTCTATTTATCACATATTGAATAAGAGAAACATATCCCTTACTAGTGTTTCCATCTAAAAAATAATGTTTCGTTGCCACTTGTAAGCCCTCCTATGGTTAAGCATTGGTAACGAATAGACTAGACAGTTACCTAGTTTTTATCATATGCAGCTACCTTTATAGAAGTGCTAAAAATCGTCAAGAATTCAACGTTGATAGCGAGCTTTGGAGCCTTTCATTTACTCAGGTCATAAGGTGTTTCTTGGTAGACATAGTAATTGAGCCAATTAGAAAAGATTAAATTGGCATGGGCTCGCCAACGCAATCTTGGACTTGTACTCGGATCATCATTGTTAAAATAATTTAATGGGCAGCAAATATCTAAGCCTTTTTGTAAATCTCTTTCATATTCTGTTTTTAATGTTGTGGCGTCGTATTCAAAATGGCCGGTAATAAAAATTTGTCGACCATTTCTTGAAGCAACGATATTCACACCTGTTTCCGGTGACTCAGACAAAATCTCTAAATCGGGAATCTTTTCAATATCTTCTCTTCTAACTTCTGTATATCTCGATTGTGGAACAATATATTCATCATCAAAACCTCGTAATAAATTGACATTGCGGTTATTAATCGTATGCGGGAAAATACCAAAAATTTTCTCATCTAAAATATATTTTGGCACTTCGTAATGATGATAAAGTCCTGCTTGCGCACCCCAACATATATGTAAAGTAGAAGTGACATTTGAAACGGACCAATCCATAATCTGCTTTAATTCGTTCCAATAATCTACTTTTTCAAATGGAAGTTGTTCAATAGGTGCTCCAGTAATGATCATTCCATCAAACTTTCGCTCTTTGATTTCATCAATAGTTTGATAAAAAGAAGTTAAATGATGTTCAGATGTGTTTTTCGACTGATGTGTATCAGGATGAATAAATGCCACTTCCACTTGTAATGGTGTATTACCAAGTAAACGAAGTAATTGAGTTTCAGTTACTTCTTTAACTGGCATTAAATTTAAGATCACAATTTGTAACGGACGAATATCTTGGCTATAGGCTCTACTTTCATCCATGACGAAAATATTTTCATTAAGCAAAATCTCTTTTGCAGGTAAAGAATCTGGAATTTTTATTGGCATTTAACGTCACTCCTCTACTCAGGCTACTCTCATTTTATATAATATGGATATTGAACATCTCCTAAGGAAAAATAATATTACTATGATCAAAGAAATAAGATGTACAATAAACCCTTTTAAGTATTTAAGTTATCATGTTTTTATAAAATTCGCAATTATTTCTTTAGTAATTTGACGAGGTAAAGGAGAAAAATTATGAAAATTCGCTTACAAATCGTTTATCAACCGAAACAAGGTAAAAAACAATATGAATTAACGACAGATTTCCTTCCAATTCAAGAAGCTTTATATTTAAGTGAAGATCTTGATAAAACAGGAAGAACAACGAAAGTAGATTTTATTGATGAAACAGATTCAATATGGCTTCGTAAACATTTAATAAAATATTTAGAAAGTCTCAAAGAGGAACCCCATAATGTAGTGGTTTATTTTGACGGTGGGTATACCGAAGAAAACCGAAGATCAGGTGTCGGAGTTGTGATTTATTACGAGCAAAACGAAAAATTTTATCGTTTACGTAAAAATCAATTGCTAGAACAGCTATCTTCTAATAATGAAGCCGAATTTGCTGCGTTATGGACCGCTGTTAATGAGTTAGAAACGCTAGGTGTTCATCACCTTCCAGTGACTATTAAAGGAGATTCCCTCGTAGTTATTAACCAATCAAAAGGTGAATGGCCATGCTACGAAGAAGAACATAATCGCTGGCTTGACCGTATTGATGAAAAAGTGGCAGCTTTAGGCCTCAACATCAATTACGAGGCCATCAATAGAGGCGAAAATAAAGAAGCTGATCAACTAGCCTCACAAGCACTTACTGAGACTTTTATTGATGCAACAAGTGAAGTGAAGAAGTATCAATAAAGAAAGAGGCACTTAGGCAATTTAAATTGCATCTGATATATGAACAAAACTCGTTTCAACATTATTGAAACGAGTTTATTCGCTCTATTAGCTGAACAGCTAGTTCATTCTCAACACGCGTCATACCTAACGGTTCTGGTACTCTTCCATAGTCTTCATGGTGAAAATCTGAGCCACCAGTTCTTAGTAAAGATAAGTCGAGGTTGGATTCGATTTTCGTTGTGAGTTGTTCGTAATGTTTTTGCACTTCAAGGTCGTGATCTCGATGATATACTTCAATCCCATGCAATAACCCTGTTCCGACCCACTCCATTATTTTTTCATCTAAGTTATAATAAACAGGATGAGCAATGATGGCTACGCCCTTTGTTGCTTTGATCCAATCTAACGCTTCTAAAGGAGTCATTTCTCGTTGTTTTTTCACATAACAAGGTTTCCCTTCTCCTAAATATAGATCAAAAGCTTCCGCGACATCTTTCACGACTCCCATCCGAACTAAAACTTTGGCAACGTGAGGTCTCCCGATACTACCTCCATCCGCTTCTTTAAGGATCTCTGCTTCTTTTAACTCGATATTAAGTTTAGAAAACTTACTGACCATTTCTTGCATTCGTTTTTTCCTCATAATTTGTTGCTCGTTAAGCATTTGTAAGAAGGCTACGTCGTTAATGTCAATACCATAACCTAATATATGAACACTAACTCCACTTTCTTTCGTAGAAAATTCAATTCCGGGGATCACCGTAATCCCATGCTTCTCACCTTCACGAATAGCCTCACTTACCCCAGCAACTGTATCATGATCAGTAATCGCAATATATTGCAAGCCGACATCCTTACATTTTAAAACTAACTCCTTTGGTGGATACCCACCATCAGAAGCTGTTGTATGTAAATGTAAATCTGCATTTCTTAAAGCTCCACTCATTAAGTCAACCTCGTTTCACATATAATTAAGTTGTAAGGCCTTACCGATACAAATATTTGAACTATAAAACCAAAATTATCACGAAATAATAGGTTGGTTTGCAACTCAAAACTCAAAACTCAACACTCAAAACTGTACCTACCTCCACCAATCATCATAAATAGTAACAGCGCCTTGACGCTTATGCTCTGTCGCTTTATATTTCGCTTCAATTTTTTCTTTAATATCGTTTGGAACTTGTTTTCCTTCTAAATAGTCATCAATTTGTTCATATGTAAATCCTAAGGCCACTTCATCAGGTAAGCCTGGCTTTTCTTCCTCTAAATCAGCGGTTGGGACTTTTAAATATAAGTGCTCTGGGCAGCCTAAATGATCTAAAAGGTGTTTTCCTTGCCGCTTATTTAAACCAAATATCGGCAAAATATCACAAGCCCCATCACCATGCTTTGTGAAAAAGCCTGTAATCGCCTCAGCTGCATGGTCCGTTCCAACGACAAGAATTTGGTAATAGGCACCGATATCATACTGTACCTTCATTCGTTCCCTTGCCTTCGTATTACCTTTCATAAAATCATTTAGTACTTTTCCAGTTGCATCTGTAAAAGCTGTATACGACGCATCAACTGCTTGTTTTATATTTACGGTTAGTTGTTTTGAAGGATTAATGAACGATAACGCATCCTGTGCGTCTTGTTCGTCTAACTGCTTTCCATAAGGGAGGCGCACAGCGATAAAAACATAAGGCCCGTCTCCTTTTGTTTCTTCGTTTAGTTCATCGATTGCTATTTGACATAGCTTTCCAGCAAGCGTAGAGTCTTGTCCCCCGGATATCCCTAATACATAACCTCTCATACCAGTTTTTATTAAATAGCTTTTTAATAAGTTTACACGACTTTCAATTTCTTCATTAACATTGATCATTGGCTTCACGTTTAAATTTGAAATAATCGTTTTTTGAATATTGTCCATTTTTAGTACCTCCAATATATACTCAGTAAGCACTATTGTACCATTTCTCCAATTTTCATACACTTTTTATAGCATTAAATCTCACATCATAATTTTAATGCATAGAAAAAGGTTAGGTGACTGATTACACCTAACCTTTTTTGCTTAAATTTCACCGTTTTCGCGTGCTTGCATTTCATCTTTAATTTCTGATTGGAAATTTTCAATACTTTGCTCACGGCGCTCATTTTTAGATTCAATGGCTTCACGCTCTTCTTTTTTCATATCTTCGTTTTGTAACGTTTTATGAGCTTCTTCTAAATTTTCAATCGTATTATTTACCATTTGTTCTAAACGTTCTACGTTATTACTTCGATTATCTGGTTTTGCCATGAAAAAACCTCCCTTGTCATCGTTCTAGGTTATTTTTTACGCGCTGACAAGATTTATTCATTAATCAGTTCAACTTTGCTTTTTGATTTTTTCATATGCTTGGTGCCATTCAGGGAGCTTACGTTTAATAGAAATCGGACGAAATGATTCTTTATCTACACAAACGTGTTCACTCGTCCCTGTTACACATACCTTACCGTCTTCATTTACGATCTCATAACCATAGGTCACTTTTACACCCGTGTATTCCTCAACCCATGTCTTTACTTCCACGGTTTCACCGTAGCGAGCTGGATATTTATAAGCAAACTGAAGATTTACAACCGGAGATAACACACCTTCCTTCTCCATTTCCGCATATTTAAAACCGATATCTTCAATAATTTTCGTTCGACCAATTTCACACCAAACGAGATAATTAGCATGATAAACGACTCCCATTTGATCTGTTTCCGCATAACGGACATCAATTTTTGTTTTAGAAATAAACATCTATAGTCCCCCTAAGTATTTAAAGATTTTTTAAAGTCATCTAAGGATAATTGAGTTAACTGAATCGTTGTTAACTCATCAACATTATTCATTACACGAAACGAATGATGCTGTATCGCCAAATCAACGAGGTCTTTTGCATAGCGGCCGTTTCCTTCTGGCTCTACTTTAGTGAGTTCTGTTATCAAAAATGACTTTACTTCATCTCCGATCGTATAGCCGTATTGCTTTGCACTAAGCTCAACCATTTCAACGAGTTCATTGATTTTATAATCCTCGAAATGAAAATATTTTTTGAATCGTGATTCAAGACCTGGGTTACTCTTTATAAGCAAATCAATTTCCTTTGGATACCCTGCCAATATAACGACTAACCGGTCATTATGCTTTGTCATTTCTTCAACTAACGTATCAATGACTTCTTTTCCGAAGTCCCCTTGTTTCCCGAATAAAGAATAGGCTTCGTCTATAAACAACACCCCGCCTAACGCTTCTCTTAGCTTTTTTTTCGTTTTTAAAGCCGTTTGACCTGTATATCCGGCAACAAGGTCTCCTCTACCTACAACAACTAGGTGCCCCCTTTTTAATAACCCCAGTTCTTTTAATATCTTGGCAAATATTTTGGCAACCGTCGTTTTTCCAGTACCTGGGTTTCCAGTAAAAACTGAATGAAGTTGCAAAGGAACGCCCGGTAATTTTTTCTCCCGACGTATTTGTTGCACTTTTACAAAAGAAACTAACGACATGACTTCCTTTTTAATTTCATCTAGTCCTATTAGGGCGTTTAACTGTGTAATCCCGTCTTTATCTTCATCTTCTAGTTTTTCTTTTTGAACATCCTCACGTTTAATCATCGTAAAATCCTCACTCTGTAAAGGCTCGTCTAATTGTACGAGAGAACCTTTTTGAAAAATTGCGTCGAGGACAATATTTTTGACCGTACGTGCATTACCGAACGATGCATCGACTTGTTCTTTTTCAATTCGCTTCCGCAACTCCAACATCGCATCTTCAGAAAATGTAAAATCATTATCAATGGCAACGTGTTCTGCGATTTGAATTAGTTCTTCTACTGAATAGTCACGTAAATGAATATGATTATTCTCAGGAAAACGACTTCTAAGACCAGGATTCGCCCATAAAAATTGCCGCATCTCTTCAGGATATCCAGCTAAAATCACCGCAAACTTCCCAGCATACTCACTGTTTGTCATTGCTGAAACGAGTGTATCAATGGCCGTCTGACCGTAATCGCTGCCACTACTGTCTTCCCTTTTCAAACTATAGGCCTCATCAATAAATAAGACTCCTCCTACGGCTTGTTTAATAATATTCATCGTATTCTCTTCTGTTTGACCAACGTAACCGCCAACTAAATGAGAACGATCTACCTCAATAACTTCTTCGCGAGGTAAAATCCCTAGTTCAAAGTAAATTTTTGCCAGAAGTCTTGCTAACGTCGTTTTTCCAGTTCCCGGATTTCCGGTTAAAATCATATTAAGACTTAATTCATCCTTTAATTGATACCCTTTTTCTTTACGAACTTTTTGATAGTTTAAATAATGATAAAGCTTCTCTACACGGTCTTTTACTTCTTTTAAGCCGATCATTTGATTTAACTCCGTTAACGCTTCTTTTTCATTTTCTTCTTTTTCTACTTGAGCTTGTCCAATCGTTGCTTGCCATCTTTTATGTAATTCTTCCATTTCAGCAATTGATTTTTTCACTTCAACGAGTTGCGCTTGTGAATAATAAATTCCTTTCACAGAGTCTGAATAAGCTTCTGTAGATTTCACAATTTTCCGCAACACTTTTTTTAATCCGTGTAAAGATTCTTTTAGCGTTTCGAATTTGATGATCATTTCATCATCATACAAACGCCTTGCTGCATTAACTAATGATTCAACAATTTCTTCATAGGTCGACGCTCGGTCAAAAAAATCATTGGCAATTTTCACATAATCATTTGCGAGCTTTTTTTTCGCATTTCCGTGATCTGTTTCCCGAATTTGCGGAAATTGTTTAGGAAGTAAAGGCTCTTCTAAAAGTTTTAAGTAAATTTGAATATAAGCTTCATTAATCATTTGATCGTGGGGGTCTACTTCCATCGCTTTATCTAACCATTCCAACGTAATTTGATCAAGATTTTTTATCCTCATAAACCTAGCATAAGCAATTAATGCGTATAGCTTTGCTTTTAATTTGTTCGTTTTGTTAGACGGCTCTTGCATTCCCTCGAGAATTTGCAAATACCTAAGAAGTTGTCCTTCTTTAACCATTTCGATATTTTCACTCCAGGATATAACCGCATCTTCAATTTCCTCTATTTTTAAAATATGATTGGTCATTTTTACCACCCGTCCTAATTGAAAATCTTTTCTACAAAGTAGTTTATCATTTTCACCACTTATTTTCATATCAAAAATATTTGTGGCGTATTCTTTCAACCCGGTATGTAAATGTCGGCCGGCTCACTTTCACTGCGCTGTTATCTCTTATGAAATAAAAGCTTGTTCAAGCAAACCAACCGACCATTTATTTTAAAATAAAAAAACTAGGCAGTTAGCCACAAGGGCTAAACTTAAAGCCTAGTTTTTAATGACGAATCGTCTCTAAATACTTTTCAATTTCTTGTACGTAATGTTGTAGCTCTGGCTCATTGGTCGCTATACTTTTTAATTTAAAAGTGTTTGAGATTAAATATAATTCTTCTCTTAACCCCTCAACACGAAATCCTTGATCAATGTATTCCCTTACTCGTTTATAGTAAGCAATAATCTCTCCTGTTGTCATATGTTCATAATTCATATCCAATTGTATCACTCCTTAAAAACATGTTTGTAAAAAGGGTTATAATACTATCTATTCTATACTGATTAAAAATGTGCTTCAAACTATTTCGCTCATCAAATTCTTTCATTTTTCGACTTTTC
>SKSA01000047.1 GCA_007118195.1 Anaerobacillus sp.
GGGAGATAAGCCGGTGTAAGATTAGTAGCTGCCAAGTATTTGCCACAATAATCGGAGTAAAATACACCCACAACCATTTTGGATCATTCACGCGTAAAGCAGGCAACCATTCAATCGTTGTTACAACGATGATGAAAAATAACGCAGGGATAAATGCCCCAAAATTCGTTTGCTTACTTTTAATGTAGGCTATAATTAATCCATAAACAAGCAAAAACAAAGGGACTAAAGTATATCCTATAAATATTTCACCGTCTTTTGCAAAAGCAGTAAATCGGAAATACACAAGACCTTGAAGAACAAAAGCAATCAAAACAACTTGAATCATATTCCACGTTTTCGCTGTTTTAAAAACTCCTAAAGCAAATCGATGAACCGTTAAATAAGCAAAGAATCCCATCTGGCTTATTAAACTCCACATTGCACCAATACCAAATAACCATACTAGCACGAGAATAAAATCAACAACCTCTCCCGCCATTAAACCTTCCCAATATGTTCTAAAATCTAACAGTAAACCTACTACGAGGCCACTTGAAGCACCAATTAATAATGTTGAAAAAAATAAAAAAACTACCTTTCTTGAATTCACGCTAAGGTTTCCTCCATCTAATAATTTTTTCGAATTGATTGTATCAATATAGTTAGTAAAAAGCTAGTAATCGGCTTAGTCGAACTTAGCTCGTGAGAAAAACTAGCGAGTTTAACAAACCATTATACCTGAGCGAAGACTAGTTTTTTTAAACTTTAATTTTCAGCGATGTAAATTAGTCCATTAAACTTATATAATTTTTAATCTCTTTCCGTCTTCATAATGGATAAACTTTGATCTTTTGTATCATATTAAAAAATGAAATGATATGGAAAGGGGCGAACACCTTGAAAACCTTTAAGAAGCTCCTCTTATTATTAATAATAATATTAATGGCTAGCTGCGCTACGGTAGAGGAACAAGGAAATCAACCTGACTATGAGAGCACTAAACAGATGATGGTTGATATGCTGAAAACTGACGAAGGTAAAGAGGCAATTCAAGAAATTTTAAAAGATGATGAAGTTAGGCAAGAGTTAGTGATGGACCAAGCATTTGTAAAAGAAACCATACAACAAGTGTTAACGTCAGAACAAGGGAAAGAATTTTGGCAAGACGTCATGGAAGACCCTGAATTCGCCAAAGCCTTTGCCGAAAGTATTCAAGAAGAAAACCAAAAGTTATTAAAGAGTTTAATGAAAGATCCTGAATATCAAGAGATGATGATGGATATTTTACAAGATCCAGAAATGGAAGAAGCAGCCCTCGACTTAATGAAAAGTAAAGAATATCGTCAGCAAGTCATGAATATTATGGCAGATGCTTTTGAAAGTCCTTATTTTAAAGCTCGCGTTAATGAAATTTTAGGAAAAGTAGCTAGTGAGCAAATGGAAAAAGAAGCTGAAGAGGACGAAGAAGAAGAAGGAAATGGTGACGAAGAAGAAGAAGAGTAATTAATAAAGGCTCAGCTGGTTATATCCAGCTGAGCTTTTTTATACGTACAAAAACTATTCTTCGATCTTATCAATAACCTTTTGTGCCATTTTCATATAGATTTGCCCAATCGAATGATCAGGAGCATAAATCGATGGTGCAAAATCCTTTTCGTCTATTTCTGGCTGTCCAAGTGGAATTTGCGCTAAAATATCTGTTTTTAACTCTTTGGCAAGACGCTCTCCTCCACCTTGTCCAAAAACAAACTCCTTTTCGCCTGTTAGCTGGCTTTTAAAGTAGGCCATATTTTCAACAATACCTAAAATTTCATGGTCCGTTTTTAATGCCATTACCCCTGCTCTTGCAGCGACAAATGCCGCTGTTGGATGTGGAGTTGTAACAATGATCTCTTTACTACTCGGAAGCATTTGATGAACATCTAATGCTACATCACCTGTTCCTGGAGGTAAATCTAAAATTAAATAATCTAGATCTTCATTCCACTCTACTTGTGTGAAGAAGTTGTTTAACATTTTTCCGAGCATCGGACCGCGCCAAATGATCGGTGAGTTATCCTGAACAAAGAAGCCCATAGAGATGACTTGAACACCAAATCGTTCTACAGGAAAAATTCTTTCTCCTTTAACCTTTGGTTTTTCTTCAATCCCCATCATATCTGGAACACTAAATCCGTATATATCAGCATCAATAATACCAACTTTTTTACCTAAACGAGCTAATGACGTAGCTAAGTTTACAGATACTGTCGATTTACCAACGCCACCTTTTCCACTTGTAACAGCGATAAATGTCGTTTTAACACCTTCATCTAATAAAGATTTAGGTTGACTACCTTTCTCGCCACCATGTTTAGCAATTTCTTCATCAGTCATTTGCTCAAAACGCAAACCAACAGATTCTGCACCCGCACCTTTAACAGCATTCACAAGTTGTTGCTGCATCATCATTTGTTCTTGTGTTCCGACTTGAGTAATTGCTACCTTTAAGCTTACTAAATTTTCTTTAATGTTTATTTCTCGTATACCATCAATTTCAACAATGCTTTTATTTACAAACGGTTCTTTAACGTTCTTTAAAGCATCTAATATTTTCTCTTGAGTAAGCAAAGAAAACACCACCTTTATGTATTCGATTACACTAGATAGTATAACACAGATATCAAAATAGATTGTAAATTGCGCTTATGAAATTTATACCTTTATTAACTTTGCTTAAATTATTATCACAAAAAACACCTACTTCCTATGAAGAAGGTGCTGGCTCGTTAGTGAAATAACGTAATATACCTTGATAAATCGATGCAGCTACTTTTTGTTGGTAAGCTTCTGTATTTAACAATTCAGCTTCTGTAGGATTGGATAAAAAACCGACCTCAACTAATGCCCCTGGAATTTGCGCGTGCTTTAATAAGTATACACTCCCAATGGGTTTAGCTAATCTATTTGTATTTTCTAAATTATTCCTGATTTCTTTTTGGATAAACCTTGCCAGTTTTTCATTTTCATCATTGGCTCTATTATAAAAGGTTTGCGCGCCTGCCCAACGAGGAGATGGAATTGCATTAAGGTGAATGGTTATAAATAGATCTGCACCCGTGTCATTTACGAGTTGAACTCTTCTTTTTAAATCTTCAATTTTCCGATTTCTAACGCCTTTTGTAGATAGATCAGCTAAATCCTTATCTTCCTCTCTTGACATGAGAACTAGAGCGCCTGATTGTTGTAAATAATCCCTAACAATTAAGCTTATATCTAAAGCAACGTCTTTTTCTAAAAGACCCTCTTTGGAACTAGCGCCACCATCTATACCACCATGCCCTGGGTCAATTACGATGATCTTACCTGATAACGGAAGCGACCAATTCGACCCTGAGTCTGTACTTATAAATTGATATTGAATAAATAATAATAAAAGCACAAAACCAACTGCAAAAGTGCCACCCTTCAACCACTTGCTCATAGCTTTCCCTCCTATCGTCTCCATACATTATATTGGGACAAGGAGGAAAATATGAACTTTTATTTTAATGCAACTTCATGCGGTAACGCTTTTCACCTTCTTCAAAACCTTTTTCCCACCAATAATGAATAAAGCTTTCACATAAAGGATAAAAATGATCATCGTGACCATTATTAAAAACCCAGCCAGTAAGCTGATTATATAAATGATCGATATGCTCATCGTATTCTTGTTTACAGCGCCTTCTAACCGATAGTTCATCCTCACCAAAATAGCCAAAGCGACTAAACTCAGCACCTAATAAATAGGCATCAATCGCAAAGTCAACACATACGTCTTCTACAAAGCCACCACCAATTTTTTGATTTTCAAATATTGAAGGGAAATGGTTATGAATGTAGCCTCTTATCGTCGATAAAGAAAGCTTTCGTAAAACTTTTCGTTCAAAATTCCATTGTTTTTTTCTTCTGCGATCTTCAAAAGTTGTGATCACATTCATTTTTTTCGTCCCCTCCTTTTTAATGTTAGTTTCAAGCAAGAAGGAGACAAAAATGCTATGGAAAAAACCACTTTAAAGGTAAAAAAAGTATTTTTACAACAGGGGCGTAGCCTAACCAACTATCCAACATTTACACACAAAAAAGACCCCCAAACCAAAAGGTTCGAGAGCCTTGAAACGTATAATATTAACGTTTTGAGAACTGAGGTGCACGACGTGCTGCTTTAAGACCGTATTTTTTACGCTCTTTCATACGTGCATCACGAGTTAGGAATCCAGCGCGCTTTAAACCAGCACGGAATTCTGGATCTGCTCCTAAAAGTGCACGAGCTACACCATGACGGATAGCGCCCGCTTGTCCAGTGTATCCACCACCGTCAACGTTTACTAATACGTCATATTTTCCTACAGTTTCAGTTTCTACAAGTGGTTGTTTCACGATAAGCTTTAATGTTTCTAAACCGAAATACTCGTCTAAGTCGCGACCGTTGATCACGATACGTCCGTCACCAGGAACTAAACGTACACGTGCAACAGAGTGCTTACGACGACCAGTACCATAATATTGTACTTGTGCCAAAGAAAACCCTCCTTATATATTAACCGCGAAGTGTGTAAACTTCTGGTTTTTGAGCTTGGTGTGGATGTTCACTACCAGCATAAACGTGTAATTTCATACCTTGCTTGCGTCCTAAAGTGTTTTTAGGAAGCATTCCTTTAATCGCTAACTCAAGCATTTGAGTTGGACGATTTGTACGCATTTCAAGCGCAGTTCTTTGCTTTAATCCACCTGGATGGTTAGTATGACGGTAGTAAATCTTATCCGTTAACTTCTTACCAGTTAAATGAATTTTTTCAGCATTAATAATAATTACGTTATCACCTGTATCCACATGTGGAGTAAAAGTTGGTTTATTTTTACCACGAAGGATAGAGGCTACTTCGCTAGCTAAACGACCTAAAGTTTGACCTTCAGCGTCGATAACATACCATTTACGATCAGTTTCGTTTGGCTTTGCCATATATGTCGTACGCATGCTTTGTTTCCCTCCTAAAGCTTTCACATTCAAAATTAA
>SKSA01000218.1 GCA_007118195.1 Anaerobacillus sp.
AATTAGGTCGTTTTAATCTACCTTTTTTTATGAAGATGTGAGCGGTGAAGGTTCTACGGTAAACGTTTTTCCTTAATCCCCACTTAACAAATACTACAGTTGATGTATAATATTAACTAGTGAAGATTGCTCAAAAAGTCGAGGGGCAATTGAAAAGCAATTATAGATTCAGATTCGAAAGCGAGATGACCAAATATGGGACGTAAGTGGAACAATATTAAAGAGAAAAAAGCAGCAAAAGACAAAAATACGAGCCGGATTTATTCGAAATTTGGGCTTGAAATTTATGTTACTGCCAAGCGCGGTGAACCAGATCCAGAATCAAACCAAGCGTTGAAATTCGTGATCGAGCGTGCAAAAACATATAACGTACCACGAGCAATCATTGACCGTGCTCTTGAAAAAGCAAAAGGTGGATCAGAAGAAAGCTATGATGAACTTCGTTATGAAGGGTTTGGACCGAACGGATCAATGATCATCGTAGATGGGCTAACAAATAATGTGAACCGCACTGCAGCAGAAGTACGTTCTGCCTTTAATAAGAACGGTGGAAATATGGGTGTAAGTGGGTCGGTGTCTTATATGTTTGATGCGACAGCGGTTATCGGTGTTGAAGGAAAAACGGCTGATGAAACACTAGAATTGTTAATGGAAGCAGATATAGATGTCCGAGACATTTTAGATGAAGAGGACACGGTGATCGTGTATGCAGAACCTGATCAATTCCATGCTGTTCAAGAAGCATTCAGAAGTGTAGGTGTAACGGATTTTACCGTAGCAGAACTAACGATGCTCGCGCAAAATGATGTGACACTTCCTGAAGACGCACAAGAACAATTTGAAAAATTAATTGATGCCCTAGAAGATCTAGAAGACGTTCAGCAAGTGTACCACAATGTTGATTTAGGTGAATAAATTAAATTTGTAAACCGAAAGGACCATTTGTTGGTCCTTTTTTCTCTCGTAAATTCATTGAAGAATAAATTTCGTGGAATTTACTAACTTGGCAGAAGCGAATGGAAAGGAGGTGCGAATTTGCAAAAATGCACTAAAAAATTCCATGCGTATCGTGTATAATCTTTGTGTGTGATGATTATTTGTAGAATGAAAGGATTTAATTATACAACAACAAACTGCCTGGAATGTGATCTAAGTAACGTTACATAGTCAAGGTGAAATGGAGTGGAGCGAATGGAAACACAACGGTTACTACCGACTCAACATGGGGAACGGATGATCACGCTGGATGTGATTAGAGGTTTTGCACTTTTAGGGATTTTATTGGTCAACATGCAATTTTTTGTGGCACCAAAACTATTTTTGATGCTGTCAGGTGTTACGCTGTTTGAAGGAACGGTGAGCAATATAGCAGATTGGTTGATTACTATTTTTGCGACGGGGAAATTTTTTACGACCTTTTCATTTTTGTTTGGAATAGGATTTTTCCTATTTATGGAGCGGCTAAACGCCAAAGGATTATCCGTTGGTAAAGTTTATTCAAGAAGGCTTTTTTTCCTTTTATTGTTAGGACTTATTCATATTTTCCTATTATGGAGTGGAGATATTTTACTTAATTATGCGATTGCAGGATATTTCTTATTGTTATTTAGAAAGTCTTCGATAGAAAGAATTAGGAAATGGGCAATCGGAATATTCAGTGTAGTTGTTTTTCTTACCGGATTTTTCACGTTCCTATCGACTCTCATGGAAAACGTAGTAGATGAGGGTTTAGTACCTATGAAAGATTTTGCAAGTTTAGTAGACGAATCTGTAGTTGTTTTTCAAAATGGAAGTTTTTCAGAAATTTTAGCGTTTCGTTTAGCGGAAGAATTATCATTAGTTTTACCAAACTATATCATAACTGTACCGATGGTCCTATTCATTTTTCTTATTGGTTTATACGTGGGGAAGAAGGGCATCGTATTGAATATCAGTGGTCATTTGGAGTGGATCCAAAAAGTATGGAAAAAAAGTTTCATCTATGGAGCTATTTTGACCCTCGTTTATGTGGTCTTAAAAGCAGAACTCTTTATCGTTCCGTTTTATCTGCATGAAGCATCGGTAGAGGTTCTCTCGCTCGTTTCAGGGCTAGTTGTTTCTTTCTTTTACATCAGCTCTATGACGTTGTTATGTCAACAGGAACAATGGAAGGAACGACTTAAAATTTTGGCCCCAGTAGGTCAGATGGCGTTAACGAACTATTTGCTTCAAACAGTTATATGTATATTGCTATTTTATGGGTATGGTCTTGGATTTTACGGTAAGGTTTCACCTGAAATGGGTATTCTCATCACGTTCGGTATTTTTACTATTCAAATCATCTTTAGTAAGTTTTGGATGACTAGGTTTAAGTATGGACCGCTTGAGCGTGCTTGGAGAGCTTTTACGTATCGAGGAATTTAATGCAAACATACGAAAAGAAGCTTCAGGTTTCGGTGGGGCTTCGTTTTTTCAAGTCGCTTATTCCTAATAAGGAGCAAGCGACTTTAGTTGTCTAATTAGCACTTCGTTTTTCTGATTGGCTTGCTTATTTTACTAACGATATTGTAGTAATTATCGTTTATAGTTTCTGTTCAATCCTTCCGTGGGTTACTTCAAGTTTTGCAGGAAGGACATATAAATATTCAATAAGTCCGTTTAATAAATCCATTAATAACTCAGCCATTTCATCGTCAAGATCACGTTCGAGATCAAGCATTTGTTGTAAATTACTTTCACGATCGATAAGATGACTTAATGATGATATTGGCTTTGATAAATCAATATGACTAGGTAGCTGTTTCCAACGATCAGCTAAAGGTAAACCGTTCGTATCCTCCCCAAGAAAACTTTTTAATACACTTTCAAGAACTCGCTTACTCATGACTGCTGTAGCGAGAGGATCATTAGATTGGTGAACTTTTAAGGCGGATCGGTATGCGCGAATTAAATCACCTGGAATTTCAGGCTGTTTTTCGATTTGATGCAAAGGTTGCCGTTGGTCATAAATAAACACATCTGCCGCTTCATTCGTTCCAATTTGATTCTCTTTTAACATAATGACAAATGAAGATGTCCCTTTACAAAAAGGGCAATTTCCTTGTGAAAATAAACCGATCTTATTCGCTTGATAATTTACTTTTAAAACAAAAGCAGTTGTCTTTCCACACTCCGGACATTCACATTTTACAGCTTTCGGTATTTTCAAATGACCATATTGGCTATAAGATAAAATTGAGCCTGGCAATATCCTTTTCATATGTTAATCCTCCTACATCAATACAGCTAAATAAATGGACGTATATACACGATTTGTCTTCTTATCATTATTAGTACCCAAAAAGCGTAATTATTTACATGGCTACAAATGGAAAAATAAATCATGATATTGATGGAATTGACGGGCAAATTAGCGTTACTTGTTTGGCTAGCGGTGTTTTATGGGATCAAAAACCCCATTGTCTCTACATAAAGTAGAAATAATGGGGTTTTCTTTTTTTATGCGGCTTGTTTAGGATTTTTCTCTTGATTAGAGTTGCTTTTAACTTGTTCTAGGATGTATCCTGCGATACCCCCGACAATCGCCGGTACTAGCCAAGCTAGACCTATTGAAGCAAATGGCAATAGCTCCACTAATTGTTGGATGAAGTTCATTTGAATGCCAAAGGCAGTTAAACCATCATATAAGCTTACAAGACCAGTTAAAAGAATAGCTCCTCGATATACCATTTGTGAACCTTTGAAAAAGCGGTGTAAAAATGCAAGCGAAATGAGCACGATCGTTATAGGATAGATCATTACTAATGCTGGTACTGATAAGGAAATGATTTGATTTAAGCCAAGGTTTGAGACAATAAAACTAAACAAAATGATCGCTGTAACCATCGTTTTATAACTAATTTTCGAAGTGTGCCTTGTAAAGTATTGACTACAAGCAATCGTTAAGCCAACGACAGTAGAGAAACAAGCAAGTAAAACAATAAGTCCTAGTAACAATTTACCACCTGCACCAAACAGGATTTCAGCTCCACTAGAAAGGATTTCACTACCATTTTCGTACGTTCCAAAATGGGCCATTTTCACACCCATCCAACCGATCGAAATATAGACGAAAGCTAATCCAATTCCAGCAATAACACCGGCTGTAACTGATTTTTTCATTAATTGACGTTGGTCGGTAATTCCATTTTGTTTAAAGGCATTAATAACAATTATTCCAAAAGCTAGTGCTGCAATGGTATCCATCGTTAAATAGCCTTCCAGAAAACCAGTGAAAAATGGAGTAGTTTCATATTTTTCATTAGGCGTTAAATTAGTTTGATCAAAGTTAATAAAGCTAGCACCTGCTAATGCGATAATTGTAAGTAGTAGAGCAGGTGTTAGCCACCGACCGACACGCTCAACAATTTTTGAAGGGTTTAAGCTGACAAAATAAGCTAAGGCGAAAAAGATCATTGTAAAAATGAGTAGTATTGGGCCTCCTTCAACAAAAGGTCTAACTCCCATTTCATAGGCAACATTAGCTCCACGAGGGATTGCAAAAAATGGGCCGATGGCAAGGTATACGGACGTAATAAATACAAGGCCAAAAAGCGGATGAACGCGATTTGCTAAGCCTTCAGCTCCCCCTTTAACAATAGCGATTGCAGCAATAGCGATAATCGGTAAACCGACTCCTGTTAAAACGAAACCACTAATCGCCCACCAAAAAGATTCTCCCGCTTCCATTCCTAAAAATGGTGGATAAATTAAATTCCCTGCACCAAAAAATAAGGCAAATAACATCAGTCCGATAAGTAAAGTGTCTTTTGATTTCATAGGTGTTTCCTCCAAAGTTTTAATGAGTATCCGTGAACCTCTGCCTGACATTAAACACTGACTCGCACCACACGTCAACTCTCTAGAGCTATAGTTTATTTACTACTGTCCTCATCTAGGATTTCATGTAACTGAATTTTGTAACAATTATGATTGTATAATATTATTAGAGATTTTCAAGTCTTTTTAGATAAGATTAAATATTCAGATTTAAAATT
>SKSA01000263.1 GCA_007118195.1 Anaerobacillus sp.
ATCGCGTTAATGGATATATTACTTCCTGATACCACAGGGATAAAATTACTCGAGGAATGGAGTGGCGAGAGCAATGTTTGCTTTATTTTATGTACTGCATATGGGGAAGTAGAAGATGCGGTACAGGCGATGAAAATGGGGGCATTTGATTATTTATCAAAGCCGATCAAAGCGGATGAATTAAAGGTAGTTATTCAACGTGCCATTGAATGGTTGGAGTTAAATAGGGAGAACCAATATTTAAAGGAAGTTTTCAGGGAAAAAAATAAGTTGCATGGCATGGTCGGTAAAAGTGAAAAAATGCAGCGGGTGTTTGAATTAATTGAGCGTGTATCAAAACAAAACATCACTGTACTTTTACAAGGAGAGAGCGGAACGGGAAAAAGTCGTTGCGCACAAGCAATTCATCTAGAGAGCAATCGCAGTGAGGAGCGCTTTGTAAAAGTCAATTGTGCCGCGATCCCGAGTCAATTACTTGAAAGTGAATTATTTGGATATCAAAAAGGAGCCTTTACCGGTGCGACAAAATCTCAAATAGGTAAATTTGAAGCAGCTCATAATGGAACCTTATTTCTTGATGAAATTGGCGAAATTTCAATGGAACTTCAAGCAAAGCTATTACAAGTAACCCAAGATAATACTTTTACACCGTTAGGGAGTACCGAAGAACGAAAAGTGGACGTGAGATTAATTGCAGCAACGAATAAAGATTTATGGCAGATGGTTCAAGACGGTGAGTTTCGCGAGGATCTATACTATCGTTTAAATATAATTGGTATTCATCTCCCATCGTTACGAGAAAGAGAAGAGGACCTTCCGCTTTTAGTCAATCAACTACTTCAAAATTTAGTCGAAGAGCATCAAAGAGACTATCAACTAGAAGATGGTCTCCTTAAGGAGTTAACGAACTATCCTTGGCCAGGAAATATACGTGAATTAGAAAATGCTTTAGCAAGAGCGGCGGTATTAAGTACAGACGGTATTTTAAGGATAGAAGACTTTCCGACAGAGGTTTGTGAATATAAACAAGAGATTGAGGGGGGCGCAATGGTTGCACCTACTTTCGATCAAACGAATGCTTCATTGCCAGATCAACTACAATCTTATGAGCAGCAGGCGATTGAAGATGCGTTAAGTAAGGCGGAAGGAAATCAAGCGCAAGCAGCTGAATTATTAGGCATTTCGCGTCAAAGCCTTCTTTACAAGGTTAGAAAATATAATATTTCAATATAGAGTTCGCATACGGAAGCTAAGTGAAGTTGCAATGATTGCCGAGTTGGAAAATAAAATAGCTGGAGAAGAGCCAGTAATCATTACTGGTTGGAGACCTCACTCAATGTATGCCCAATACGATTTAAAGTTTTTAGAAGATACGAGAGGTCACTTTCAACTAGATAATGTATACGTCATTTCTTATCAAGGACTTGAAGAAGCTAAGTCTACAGCCTACAACATCATGTCGAATTGGAGCATTGAAGTTTCTGATTTAGAAGAAATGGTGCTTGCTTACGAACAAGACGGTACTTCCTTTGATGTGTTAGCTGAGCAATGGGTGGAAGAAAATCGCGATAAAGTAGATGCGATGCTTGAAAATAAATAGAGAAGTATCTTGTATGCAAAAGAGGCTGTCCCATAAGTGTCTGACACTTTGTTTTGGGACAGCCCCTTTTGGTTTGCTCGAATGTGTCGATTGGGCGTGTGGGAACCAGAAAAAATAAAACTGTGGGTAAACGAATATGTCGATCGTGCCCGCGGAACCAGAAAAAGTAAATGACGTCCGCGCAACGAGGCGCGTGTGCCGTCATTTAGAAAAGGGGAAGCGGAAATTGGTTAAACCCCTTGGCGCTTTCGCTGATTATTTATTTTTTTGGTTTGCTGACTTTTCATCGTTTGATTAGTATTACTCCATTTATCGTTCTTTTTATTATTAGTTTGACTTTGCTTTTTGTTAGCTAATTGTTGTTTTATGGCTTCTTGTAATGAGACTTTTTTCTTTTCGGGCTGATTTTCTGTTGTATTTGACATAAGGTTTTGCTCCTTCGAAAGTTATTCATAAATTATCAAGCTAAAGTTGAGTGTATCATTTATTTTTCGTTGAAGATAGTTATTTTTATGCTGCAAAAAAAAGGCTGACTCAGTCGTAGGCACGACAAGTCAGCCCCGGAAATACCAATTGTTAATTTATTACATTAATGGAGGTTAGGAATAGTTTTTTTACTTCAATTGCCCTTCAGCCATTTGTACTAAACGCTTTGTGATTTCTCCACCTACAGAACCGTTGGCACGTGAGGTAGCATCGGCACCAAGCTGAACGCCAAATTCCTGTGCAATTTCATACTTCATTTGGTCAAGAGCTTGCTCAACTCCTGGAACGACTAATTGGTTGTTGTTTGAGTTGTTGTTAGCCATCATGTTCGACCTCCTTTCGTATGTTGTGGGCTTAGTTATTTGAGAAAGAGTGAAAAATATGCAGCTTTTTTATAATAGTTTGAGGTGATTTTTGGTTTTAGTGCAAACATTTTGGTTAGTCGTTTCTGAATGAAATATTCCTAAAAATGATGTGAGCAAAGTTATCTTAATTGCTCATTTAACAGTGAAATTATTCCTAATTTTTAAATGATTTAGTATAATTAGTTTATGAAATATATAAAATTTACTATCTCGACGATAGCTTGGAATTATTATTTTATAAATTAATGAATTTTATCATCCTTATTTAGCGTCACTAGGATGCTACATCTAGTTGAGTTAAATCGTTCTCAATTAGATGTAGATGGATGTGGCTAGTTTATCCTTAAATGGTTTAAGGGTTATAGGCCCCCACCTCAACGCGTAGCGTAGGTGGGAACTTTTAATCAGGTGGAGTCGAGACTCCATCTGATTTCTCGATGTTTCAGCTTGCTGAAACGAGTTCGCTTGGTATGATGAAATTCACTCAAATAAGATTTTTATTTTAAAAGGGCTGCTTTCTTTTTTTTTGCGGTCCTTGTTCTTTTATACGTTAAGTACAAGTTTTTCTAATATAAAGAGAAGCGAAGGTGGTGAGGAACTAAATGGAAATAGAGATTAGTAGTTTCGGAACGCTTTTCGGTTTAACGATGACCGTGTTATTAATTTTAAAAAAAGTAAATCCGGCATATGCGATGATGATAGGTGCTTTAACAGGGGGACTAGTTGGTGGCCTCTCGATGGTCGAATCTGTACAAGTGATGGTGCTTGGGGCAGAAGGAATGACGGGAGTTGTTTTGCGTGTATTAGCAGCAGGAGTTTTGGCCGGCGTTTTAATTGAATCTGGGGCAGCAAAACGGATAGCAGAGGATATTTTACATAAACTTGGTGAAACCAAGGCGTTACTAGCAATTACTGGAGCGACAATGATTTTAACGGGTGTCGGTGTATTTATTGGAGTTGCGATTTTAACTGTTGCTCCAATTGCTCTATCGATTGCCAAGCGGGCCAATATATCAAAGTTTGCGATTTTGTTAGCGATATCTGGAGGCGGAAAAGCAGGAAATATAATTTCCCCTAATCCAAACACGATTGCTGCTGCGGAAGCATTTAAAGTCCCATTAACATCCGTTATGTTGGCAGGGGTTTTACCGGCATTAGGTGGAGTGTTGATGACCTATTTTTTATCAAAACGATTAGTCAAACGGGGAAGCCTCGTTTTAGATCGGGATTTACCAGAACAAGTAGCTAATGAAAAACTACCTTCTTTGGCGGCTGCCTTAAGTGGTCCGGCAGTAGCGATCATGTTGCTTCTTTTACAGCCGTTATTTGGTGTCAATATCGACCCGATGATCGCCTTACCAATAGGTGGCATCGCAGGAGCGATTATTATGAAAAAAGGAAGGCAATTGAATACTTTTGCCACTTCTGGAATAACGAAAATGACAAGTGTCGCAATTCTTTTACTCGGGACGGGAACGTTGGCAGGAATTATTGCCCATTCAGCGCTAATTTCAGTTATCCTACAAACGGTAGATGCTTTAGGAATTCAGCCGTACTGGATCGCCCCAATTGCAGGAGTCTCGATGTCAGCGGCAACTGGCTCAACCGCTGCAGCAACCGCTGTAGCAGGGAATGTTTTTGCGCCAACGATCATCGAATTAGGAGTAAACGCTTTGGCAGGTGCTGCGATGGTTCATGCAGGTGCCACTGTTCTTGATCATTTGCCACACGGGACTTTCTTTCATATAACGCGAGGGAGTGTCAACATGGAGCTAAAAGAGCGCTTCAAACTTCTCCCTTATGAGACCGTGATCGGGCTAGGCATTGTTGCATTATCAACGTTGATTTTTGGGATGTTGTTGTATTAAGGAAATATTGAGAAGTAATTTAGCGATAGAATTGACGCTTGGAGGTGCCACTATGAATAACATTATTTTATTTGACGGGGAATGCCATTTTTGTGACTATAGCGTTCAATTTATCATTAAGCGAGACAAAAGAGCTTTATATAAGTTCGCATCTATTCAGAGTGACGCTGGCAAAGAGTTATACAGAAAGCATAGTGTTCCTGCCGAAATAGATAGCTTAATTCTTGTTAAGGACGATAAATGTTATTTCAAATCATCAGCTGTTCTAACGATTTGTAAAAATTTAGATGGCGGTTGGAAGTTATTTTATGGCTTGATAATGGTACCAAGACCTATTCGCGATTATTTTTACGGAATTGTTGCTAAGAATAGGTACAAATGGTTTGGGAAAAAAGATAGCTGTATACTACCATCTCCTGAAGTAAGAAATCGATTTTTATAAACATTATATTAAATTAGGCCTTATTTAATCCTTAAATGATTTAAAGGTTATAGACCCCACCTCAACGCGTAGCGTAGGTGGGAACTTTTAATCAGGTGGAGTCGAGACTCCATCTGATTTCTCGATGTTTCAGCTTGCTGAAACGAGTTCGCTTGAGCTGCTTTGCATCATCTTTAAAAGGTGCGGGTGAAAAACCTCTTATTTGAGCAAACGTGTTAGGTGAACAGTTTG
>SKSA01000039.1 GCA_007118195.1 Anaerobacillus sp.
CATGAAAATTGACGACTGAGTTCTCTCACTTCGCTGTAAACTTCTATCGAATTTTAGAGGCTCGTTCGTGAATCTCAGTCGTCAAAATCTTATTTTTCATACAAAAAAGCTGACAAGATATTATGTCAGCTTTTAAAACTTTTACTTCACCATTGGAGAAGTTATATAGTGATAAATAAGTGTACTTGTATTCGTTAATGAAGAGATATGAGTTCTTTCATGTGAGTGTGATTCGGCAATTCCTGGTCCAATTAAACCATGGACAATGTCGTTACCTGATCGGATCGCCGCTGAAGCATCAGAACCGTAGTAAGGGTATATATCTACTTCATAATCTAGCTTATGCTCTTTCGCTAGCTGTACGAGCTTTTTTCTTAATTCAAGATTATATGGACCACTTGAATCTTTTGCACATATAGAAACACAATATTCTGTCGTCGTTTGACCTTGACCAATTGCCCCCATATCGACTGCTAAATATTCAATCGTTTCACTAGAAATATTTGAGTTTCCACCGTAGCCTATTTCTTCATTGTTAGAAATTAAAAAATGAGTCGTATACGGTAATTTAATATCATTTTGTTTCATCTCTTTAATAATTTGTAACAATATCGCCACACTTGCTTTATCATCTAAGTGACGCGACTTGATAAAGCCACTTTCACTAGTTTCGAATCGAGGTGCAAAAGAAACAAAGTCACCAACAGAAATACCTAATTTTTTCACATCTTCATCTGTTTTTACCTTTTCATCAATACGTACTTCAATATTGTTTTCATCACGCTCAGCTGTTCCCGCATTTTTGTAAACGTGTACAGAAGCTTGCTTCATTAAAATTGTTCCTGAGTATGTGCGCCCATCGCATGTTTCGATCTGACAGTATTCACCTTCAACAGCATTCCAGCGAAAGCCACCGATATTCGTCATCTTTAACCTTCCATTTTTCTTTATTTCCTTTACCATTGCTCCAAGAGTATCGACATGCGCTGTAAGCATTCGATGTTTCGTTTCATCTTGTCCATCAAGGGTGATCACTAATCCACCTTTACGGTTTCTTGATGATTTTACGCTAATTTCTTTACAAAATTTCTCAATAAATGTAATTACTTTTTCCGTATTCCCAGAGGGACTTGGAATATTAACAAGTTGTTCAATTAGATCTACAACTTCATTTGCTTTAACATTATACGACATGTTGATCACTCCATTTTTTCTTTAATTACTATCTTAAACATTGATACTTTTCGGAGGACTCTAAGAATAAATGAGCCTTTAAAAACCGTCTAGTATAAGTAAATTTTTCTTACCTGAGTGAATTTTCTATTTACTTTAAATAGCCAGATCAATGCTATATCTAGTTGAGAAAGGTTTAACTCAACTAAATATAGCATCTTAGTGGCGCTAAATCAGTATTATGAAATTCATTAAGATTTTTTCATAAATTAATTTTTGTCATCATAAAGTAAAATAGGCTGTCCTAGGAGGGATTTGTTTTGAGATGGATACTGACCGTCCTTATTTTGATTACTGGATTAATATCAAGCTTTCTACTATTTTATTCAACACCAGTCAGTGAAAATTTTCAAGAAACCATTGCTAATTACCCAATTGATGAAAATAAGAAATTTACAAAAACGAGTACTACGATCGAACTTATTGACGAAACTGATGAAGATGAATATACACTGCTATGGAAAACTGCATCTGAAATTGATGAAAAAGCCTTTTTAAGTCACGACATTTCTTTACTGTTTGAAGATGGGAGATTAAAAGAAAAGATGTCTTTAGTCATAGAAAATAGTAATAAGCTATCCCAAAAAACAAGGCTTAGTGGTGAAGATAGTGGACACTTTGAAGCGATTACTTTTCACTACGGGCAAATAAACTACCAAAATAATATAACGAAAAGCATTCAATCGATGAGCTATGACCAATTATACGTTTTAGATTCTCCTTTAAGTGCAATTGAAATTTTTAAAGAACCAAAAACTGATTCAGAAAAAGAAGGAAAACGTATTTTAGATACGATTATTCAGCAAAATCTAGAGTACACTTGGCAAGAACTTATTAATTATTTTCATATTCAATCTGAAAATTATCATCATGTCCCATTAACAAATTTAGCTAAATTTAATCATCAAGTACTTCCAGACTTAACAATGGATGAAACAAAAGAACTGCTTGCCACAACATGGGGAGGTGTTTATAAATATTATTTTTTAGGTGTTGAGAAGCATGATGGGACGATTAAGAGTCCGATCGGCAGTTCGGTACCTCTCGTACTTTTTCATAAATCTTACTCACACATCATCATCGTCTTTACGAATAGTGATGGTACCAAATATAACATCGTTAAAAACACTGGTAGGTTTTAATGTATAATTTACAATTTACAATGTAGAATTTAAAATTATTTACGATGAAAATCTAACAACAATTTTTCATTCTACATTGTTAATTATACATTACTTAAATTTCTGATAACCTTTTCTGAATAATTTGTTTTAAATCATGATAATCTTCTTTTTCCGGGTTTAATTCTATCGCTTTTTCAACTGAACGAAGTGCATCAAGATATTGTCTTAATTCATAATACACAAGTGACAAGTTATAATGAGCTTCATGGAAGAGTGGACGTTTTTCAATAGTGATTAATAAATTTGCTTCAGCATCCTTTAATAACCCTAACCTAGCTTCACTATAAGCTAACAGGAAATGTGCCTCAGTTATATTAACATCATCATCTACGGCCTCTTTTAATAACAAGTAGGCTTTTTCTATTTCTCCCCGATGTAAAAGTTCCTGACCTATTTGTACATTAATTAAGTGTGTTTTTTTTGCATCTTCCTCAGTAGAAAACCCGTAAATTAAAAGACCCGTAATCGATAAAGCAGTCACTATAAATGAAAATAGTTGTTGGATACTTTTTTTATGTTTTGGTAGTTGTAAGATGGCAGATGCTAAAAATCCACCTATTAATCCACCGATATGTGCCCCGTTATCAATCATCGGAATAGAAAATCCAAGAGTTAAATTGATGATTAATATGACAATAACATTAACACCCATTGTCCGAAAAAATAACTTACGATGAATCACACCAAAATAAAGTAAGGCCCCGAAACAACCAAAGATAGCCCCTGAAGCACCGGCAGAAACTTGACTATTAAACGCAAAACTACTAATAGAACCAAAGATTCCAGCAAGAACATAAATGAGAACAAAACGAGGTGTCCCGTATATTCGTTCAACAGCACTCCCTAAATAATAGAGAGCTAAAGAATTCATTAATAAATGAAGGACGCCAATATGTAAAAAAATCGCCGTGAAAAATCGCCACCATTCGCCTTCTCGAATGAGCGGATCATACTTTGCTCCAAATTCAACTAATGTTAGTAAACTAGTGCTACTTCCATAATACTCCATAAAAGCAAAGATCATTAAGACATTAATTAAAATTAAGTATGTAAAAAGGGGTTTTCCATAAGTAAATAGTGAACGTTCTTTTTGAAATTTTCTTTCGGAAATGGATTTCACTTCATGACGATAACGCTGTAAGTCATAAGCGTTAACTTCTCCTTCATTGTTGACCAGCGGTAAAGCGCATTCAAGGATTTCACTCAACTTTGTTATACCAAATTGACTTCCGCATTCACGGTCAATAATAAACGACTGAATTTTCAAGCGCTTATTTTTAGTCACATATGTTTTATTCAACATGTGCTCGTATGAATCTACTGGTAAAAAATTGGATATATATACATTGTGAATGTTGATACGTCTTGAACGTAATTCTTTACGAACTTTTTCTCCCTCTTGAGCTAGTTTTTCTAGATCTCTAGCAATATAGTTCGTCCAATCTAAATTACATCGAAAAATACGCACTACCGTTGTTTCATTAACTCCTTCTTGTTCAAGCCAAATCTCGGTTTCATTAGAATTCACTTTAAACGCCATCATCTTCCCCTTAACTACAAGGTGATGAATGAGGCGCCAAAAATAAACATCTTGGCTCAAATCCTCCATAGTTTCATCCTCTCAGATTATTTTCTTTATAAATAATGTTTGCAACATCTTGTAATGTACTGCAGATTTCAATTGGTTGATGTGATGAACTGGGGTCTTCATTTCTTGTATTTAAAAAAATAGAATCCCACCCTGCATTCATCGATCCTACAACGTCATGTTCCCAAGAATCACCAATAAAAAGGTAATCTCCATTTGATTGTAGCTTTTCTTTCGCCATATCAAAAATTTCTCGGTTCGGTTTAGCGACACCCAACTCACCTGATATAAATAGATAATCGTCAGAAATCCAATTGTTTAATCCTAATTTTTTTATTTTGTTATATTGAGTATCGACATTTCCATTTGTAATAATACCTATTTTAATACTAGTCTCTACTAGTTTACTTATTAATGAATATAAATGAGGATAGGGTACACTAAAATCATCAACCACACTATAATAGTGTTCATGAAAATGATCGGCATCATTCTGGTTAAAAGGTAGTTGGAACTGTTGAGTGGTCGTTAAAAACCTTCTTCTTCGATACTCCTTAGGGGTAATAACCCCTTTTTCATAATCATCCCAATAAAGATCACTGTACTTTTTAAATGCAGTAAATAACTCGTTCAACTTTATATTATTAGTTAGTTTATTTTCTTTTAAGATTGAATCAAAACAGAAAAAGATCGCCTTTTCAAAAGCTTCTTCATGACTAAAGAGTGTATTGTCTAGATCAAAACAAATCGTTCCCCAACGCATCGTTTAGCCCCCCCTTAATTTATATTATACCAACCTTTTCCTTTATTTTCGAATTTACATACAAAACGCTCATGACGGACATTCCGTCACCACCTAATATGTAAAAGAACGAGCAATTTCCTTCTCTTCGCTGTAAACTTCTAGCGAATTTTAGAGGCTCGTTCAGGAAATCACTCGTTCTTTTTTCATACAAAAC
>SKSA01000120.1 GCA_007118195.1 Anaerobacillus sp.
ATTAACTCCCCCGTCTAGTTGTAGTAATACCGACTCTTCCGGTGAATATTAGCATCCATTATACCATATAAAGAGGAAAATACTATTGCTGCAATTGCGCCCCACACATTATCTATAGCGATGATAACAAAACCTAGAATGATTAATAATATCCATCTCAATTCTTTTTTCAAACTCCTTTTTATCCAAACATTTTCATAAATCTCTTTTATTAATCTAGAAATTGAAAAGAAACCTGAAATAAAAAGTAAAATTGAACCGAGCCATTTAAATGGCTCGAAGACTAATTTGTGCATTAATATTTCGATCGAAAATAAGTTAAAAGTTGGAAAAGTTACCATTGACAGCTTTAAACATAAAAAACCAACTAAAAGTAAGGTTAGACGCTTTTTCATTAATAACAACTCCTTGCGAAAACTATTACTATACATTGTATTCATCTCAACATTCATTATATATACATTTATAAAATTGTTTGTTTTCTTTAAGAAATCGATATTCACAAGAGAAAAGCAAAAAAGCATGCCTCCTAATAAAAAAGCTCTAGAGGGCATACTTTTGTATATCATACATTTGCTGACCGACATTACATACTAATCGGGGAATATGCTCATGAATGTTTTGTTTAGAATAATCCTATTGCTTTTCCGTCTTCTGAAACATCCATTTTTAATGCTGCCGGTTGCTTTGGCAGTCCTGGCATCGTCATCACATCACCAGTTAATGCAACTATAAATCCTGCACCGATCGAAGGGCGTAATTCTCGAACGGTAATTGTAAAACCTTCTGGTCTACCTAATTTTTGTGGATCATCAGATAAGGAATATTGTGTCTTTGCCATACATATCGGAAGCTGACCCCAGCCTTCTTTTTCAAATTGCACCATTTGCTTTTTCGCCTTAGCAGAGAATTCAACTCCTCTTGCACCGTAAACTTTTTTCGCAATCGTTTCAACTTTCGTTTTAATTGATGCATCTAACGAGTACAGGTGATCAAAATTATTTTCCTCTTCATCTATTAAAGATACGACTTTATGAGCTAGAGCTTCTGCACCTTCGCCACCTTTCTCCCATACTTCGGTATCGACGGCTACGACACCTTGCTCCTTACAAAGCTTTTGCAATAACTCAACTTCTTCATCAGTATCTGTTATAAAGCGATTTACAGCAACGACTAAAGGTAAACCAAATGATTTAACAGTATCTATATGCTTAAGTAAATTATCCATTCCTCGTTCTAGGGCTTCAAGGTTTTCTTGTTTAAGCTCACCCTTCGGAACTCCACCATGCATTTTAAGTGCTCTTATTGTCGCTACTAATACAACTAGGCTTGGTTTAAAACCAGCATACCTAGCTTTAATATTTAAAAACTTCTCAGCACCTAAATCAGCTCCAAACCCAGCTTCTGTGACGACATAATCAGCTAACTTTGCCGCCATTTTTGTTGCAATAACACTGTTACACCCATGAGCAATGTTAGCAAATGGTCCACCATGAATTAAGGCAGGTGTGTTTTCTAATGTTTGAACTAAGTTCGGTTTTAAAGCATCTTTTAATAGTAATGTTAAAGCACCTTCTACTCCTAAATCTTTTGCAGTTACTGGTTTTTGGTCAAAGTTATACGCAATTACAATCTTAGAAATACGTTCTTTTAAGTCATTTATATTATTCGCTAAACATAAAATTGCCATAATTTCCGAAGCAACGGTTATATCAAAACCACTTTCACGTGGTACACCTTGAATTGGGCCACCTAGGCCGACAACTATCTGTCTAAGTGCGCGGTCATTCAAATCAACAACACGTTTCCACGTTACACGTCTAACATCAATATTTAATGTATTTCCTTGATGAATATGATTATCTAAAAATGCTGCTAACGCATTATGTGCGGTAGTAATTGCATGGAAATCACCCGTAAAATGTAGGTTAATATCTTCCATTGGAACCACTTGAGAATGACCGCCACCAGCAGCTCCACCTTTAATTCCCATACAAGGCCCTAAAGATGGTTCCCTCAGTGCAATGATCGAGTCTTTACCAATTTTTGAAAGCCCTTGACCAAGCCCTACCGTGACCGTTGATTTGCCTTCCCCAGCTGGCGTTGGACTAATTGCAGTTACTAAAATAACTTTTCCGTCTTCTTTTGTATGTAAGCGATCTAAAACATCTAAAGAGATTTTTGCTTTATATTTACCGTAAGGCTCCCAATCGTCCTTTGATAAGTTAAGTTGCTCAGCAATTTCTTCAATTGGTTTCATCGTACACTCTTGAGCAATTTCTATGTCTGACTTTACTATTACTTTCTCACTCATTGTTCCAGCCCCTTAGTATTTATTTAGTAACACAACCACATTTTATCGAAACACGGATAAAATTTCTATCTTTATTAAGGAATTAAAAGCTGAGAAGAGCCAAGCATCGGCTTGGCTACCGCTCCATTAGCAGAAAATAGCACTCTTTTAGAAAGCAGCCTTTTATTTAGTCACCCTCTTTATTGGTTCATTTATAGCTAGGAACTATTTATGCTGTAGACTTCGTATTACCATTTACCACTAATGCCGCACCTCTCTTTAAAGCTTCTTCATTAGCGGGGATTAGATGCTGCTTTCTTTCTGATAAAACATTTTTTAATGATTCAATGATTGATTCTCTTGAAACAGCTTTAGAATATTGTAGAAAAGCACCTAAAATTACAGAGCCTGCTACACGAGGTCTTCCGATTTCACTTGCAATCTCCGCAGTTGGTACTTCAATTACGGTAATATCATTTCGCTGACTCTTTAAATCTACGATAGATTTATTGACAATCAAAACTCCACCTTTTTTAACAATTGGTTCAAATTTTTCAAAAGATGGATTATTTAAAACAATTGCAACACTTGGATTTTGAATGACTGGAGAACCAATCGGTTGATCACTAATCACCACTGAAACGTTGGCCGTTCCACCTCTTTGTTCAGGTCCATAAGACGGTAACCAAGAAACGTGTCGACCTTCTGTCATTCCTGCATAGGCCATTAACTGCCCCATTGACATAACTCCTTGACCGCCAAAGCCTGAAATAATAATTTCATGCAACATTAGTTATCCCCTCCCCGATCTTTCAATACTCCTAAAGGATAGTAAGCTACCATTTCGTCTTTCACCCATTGTAATGACTCCTCTGGGTCTAAGCCCCAGTTTGTCGGACAAGTCGAAAGTACTTCTACAAATGTAAAACCTGCTCCTTCTTTTTGATAACTGAATGCTTTTTTAATCGCTTTTTTTGCTTTTACGATATTGGCTACATCATGCGTTGAAACGCGTTCAATATAGTGCACACTATCAAGCGTAGCTAACATTTCAGAAACCCGAATCGGTGCTCCTTGGATGCTCTCATCTCTTCCATTAGGTGTTGTAGCCGTTTTTTGACCTACTAACGTCGTAGGTGCCATTTGTCCACCAGTCATACCATATGTTGCGTTATTGACGAAAATTACTGTAATATGTTCGCCACGTGCGGCTGCATGAATAATTTCAGCCATTCCAATCGAAGCAAGATCTCCGTCTCCCTGATACGTAAAAACGATTCTGTTTTTCGGTAATACTCTTTTAACTCCTGTAGCGACAGCTGGTGCACGACCGTGAGCCGCTTGCGTCATATCACAATTAAAATATTCATAAGAAAGAACAGAACAACCTACAGAGGCAACACCAATGGTATCTTCAAGTACATTTAATTCCTCTAATGATTCACCAACTAGGCGGTGGATAATTCCATGAGTACAACCCGGACAGTAGTGTGTTTCTTTATCTTGTAAACCTGATGTTTTTTGAAAAACGACCTTCATTACTGACCACCCCCAGCTAGACTCTTAATCGCCTCTAATACTTCACTATGATTGGGAATCACTCCACCAGTTCGCCCAAAAAATTCGACTGGAGCCTTTCCATTTACAGCTAGACGCACATCTTCAACCATTTGTCCTGCGCTCATTTCAACAGATAAAAATGCTTTCACTTTATCTCTATATTGCTCAAATGGTTGTTCTGGAAACGGCCATAATGTAATCGGTCTAATCATTCCAACCTTTATTCCTTTTTCTCTTGCTTCATTAATCGCACTTTTAGCTATTCTTGAAACGGTACCATAAGCTACAACCATGTATTCTGCATCTTCTGCTTTATACGTATCAAAAAGCGTTTCTTTTTGTTTTATTATTTCATATTTACTTTGTAAAGTATGATTATGATTTTCTAAATTGACATCATTTAATTCTAAGGATGATACAACTTTAGGTGCTCCATCTCCACGTGTACCTGTTGTTGCCCAGTCTTTTGCAGGAAGTTCTTTTGCTTCCTCTTCAGTAAACTCAACAGGCTCCATCATTTGCCCTAGCATACCATCCCCCAATAATACGACAGGAGTTCGATATTCATCAGCTAAATCAAAGGCCGTTTTCGTTAATTCTACGATTTCTTGCAACGTACTCGGAGCAAGGACAGGAGTATAGTAATCGCCATGTCCACCACCTTTTGTCACTTGAAAATAGTCAGATTGAGCAGGTTGAATATTCCCTAATCCAGGCCCGCCTCTGCCAATATTTACAATCACTGCCGGGAGCTCAGCACCAGCTAAATATGAAACTCCTTCTTGCTTTAAACTAAAACCTGGACTTGACGAAGATGTCATCACGCGAACTCCGGCACTAGCTGCACCATAAACCATGTTGATAGCAGCAACTTCACTCTCGGCTTGTAAAAATAGTCCATCAACTTCTTGTAAGCGTCTTGCCATGTACGCTACAAGTTCACTTTGTGGTGTAATTGGGTAACCGAAAAAGTTTTTACACCCCGCATGAATGGCTGCTTCTGCAATGACCTCGTTCCCCTTCATTAATACCTTTGGCATTTTATTCTTCTCCCCTCTAAAGTTCATTCTGTAAAACACTTGATGAACGAGAGTAAGTTAGTTAGTTA
>SKSA01000305.1 GCA_007118195.1 Anaerobacillus sp.
CAAAAATTAAAGCTGCATTAGTAGAAAAAGGTATAATGCTAGGTTCTGATTTACCTGATTACGCTACTTGGACAGCAGTACGCGATGAGTTCATCAACAAATCTGAAGAAGGTCAAGTCGGAATTTTATCTACTGAAAATGAAGATGTTCGTAGCTTACGTTCACTAGTTTTATTCGGGTTAAAAGGAATGGCCGCTTACGCGAAGCACGCGTTCCAATTAAACTATCAAAAAGACGAGATTTCTTCTTTCATCGAGAAAGCACTTGTTGCAACAGAAGACGATTCATTAGGTGCAGATGAGCTAGTTAGCTTAGTCATGGAAACAGGTAAATACGGTGTTGATGTAATGGCATTATTAGACGAAGCTAACACATCTACGTACGGTCATCCAGAAATGACAGAAGTAAAAATCGATGTTCGCGATAATCCTGCTATTTTAGTAAGTGGACATGACTTAAAAGATTTCGAAGAACTTTTAGAACAAACAGCAGGTACAGGAGTAGACGTTTATACTCACTCTGAAATGCTTCCTGCAAACTACTACCCAGCATTCAAAAAATATGATCATTTCTACGGAAACTACGGAAATGCTTGGTGGAAACAAAAAGAAGAATTCGAAAGCTTTAACGGACCAGTATTATTCACAACAAACTGTATCGTTCCGCCAAGAGCGAGCTATAAAGACCGCGTTTACACAACAGGTTCGACAGCTTACCCAGGATTTAAGCACATTCCTGATCGCAAAGATGGCGCGAAGAAAGATTTCTCTGAAATCATTGAGCATGCGAAAACATTACCTGCTCCAACGGGGATTGAAGAAGGAACGATTGTTGGTGGATTCGCTCACAATCAAGTTACTCAATTAGCTGATAAAGTGGTTGACGCTGTAAAATCAGGTGCAATCAAAAAATTCTTCGTAATGGCAGGTTGTGACGGACGCATGAAGTCTCGTGACTACTATTCAGATTTTGCGAAAGAACTTCCGCAAGATACAGTGATTTTAACAGCAGGTTGTGCGAAGTATCGCTACAACAAGCTTCCATTAGGCGACATCGGTGGCATCCCACGTGTTCTTGATGCTGGACAGTGTAACGATTCATACTCATTAGCAGTTGTTGCAATGAAGTTAAAAGAAATCTTTGACTTAAACGACATTAACGAATTACCGATCGAATATAACATCGCTTGGTATGAGCAAAAAGCAGTTATCGTTTTATTAGCTCTATTATACCTAGGGGTAAAAGACATTAAATTAGGACCAACATTACCTGCATTCTTATCACCAAATGTTGCAAACGTATTGGTAGAAAAATTCGGAATTAGCGGCATCACGTCTGTAGAAGAAGACATGGATGTGTACATGGCTAAATAAAAAAAAATTCAACCCCCAATTCCCTTTAAAAGAGGGAGTTGGGGGTTTTATACTTCATAAAAAGAAGGTCACGTATCATTTATGTCATACGTGACCTCTTTATCGGGGAGTGACGACAGGTACCACTTTTAAAATTTTTAGAAAATTCCAAAACGGTATTGAAGGGTCGGCTTCATTGATATATAATTTGAAGCAGGAACTGCTTCTTGAGGAAAACATCAATGTCTTAAAAAATTCTACATTGAAAAGAGGTGAGTTGAAATTAACGAATTTTTAATAAAGCTACGAGAAAAATATAATTCTTTGCCAGCTGGACAAAAGAAAGTAGCTAAAATTTTGTTTGAGGACCCTAGCAAAATTGCTTTTAAACCCGCTTTTGAAATTGGAAATCTTGTAAATGCTAGTGAATCTACTGTAATTAGGTTAAGTCAAACTCTAGGATATAAAGGGTACGCCGAATTACAAGAATTCGTTCAAAAGGAAATTACAAAAGGAAGAACGGTCGTTCAACATCAAGAAATTTCGAATATTGGAAAGGAACAACCTTTTTTTAAAACAGTAATGGCTGAAGATATCTCGAATATTCAATCCACAATGAATGATATACCAGAGGAAACCATCGAAGAAGCCGTCAAACTAATTTCTGAGGCAAAAAACGTTTACATAATTGGTAACTTATCAACCTATGGACTAGCCCATTTTTTTGCCCACTGGATGAATACAGTGTTTAGAAATGTGGAAATGATAAATTATGGGGATCCACGATATTATACACAGATTTCAAATTTTAATAGTGATACTGTAATTATTTCAATTGTGTTCCCTAGGTACGCTAAAAGTACAATGGAAACGGTGAAATATGGAAAACAAAGAGGAGCGAAAGTAGTGGCAATTACTGACTCAGAATTATCTCCAGTACACAGCTATGCTGACATTATGTTAAAAACGGTGATTCATTCAAAAATCAATATTGATTCCTATTTAGCCCCAATGTCTTTAATTAATGCAATTATGAGGTCAGTTACAATAAAGAATTCGCAACGAGTAGAAGAAAATTTGAAGGAAATTGAAAAAGTATATAAAGATAACGATGTATTTCACAGCGAATAAAGAAGTATATACTACAATTTTTAAAACAATGTAAAATAGTAGCATAGCAAAGCGAATGGATTTTTGAAGCTTCTGACTCGAGGACCGACTCGATGGTTATTAATACATGTTAGTGTGGGTGTGTAATTGGAATGAATATAACGATTCGAATTTTATCGAAGATTGAGGAAATGAATTTGGTAAATGTTTTAATAGAGCGTGTGTGGGGAGAAAAAGGTAAGATCAATCCGTATCTATTAATGGCCCATTGCCATGAAGGTGGGCTGATCATAGGGGGATTTGATGGCGAAAAATTAGTAAGCGCATTATATAGTTTCCCCTGCATAAGTAATGGCGATATTTTTCTGTATTCACACTTACTATTAGTCGATTGTAAATATATAGGATTGAATATTGGTATTAAACTTAAAGAATTTCAAGCAAGATCTGCAATAGAAAAAGGGTATAAAAAAATAAAATGGACATTTGATCCATTAGAAAGTAAGAATGCCCATATTAATTTTAATAAGCTTGGGGCAGTGTCAGATAAATATAAAGAAAATTATTATGGTAATATGAGGGACAATTTAAATTTTGGGATAGAAAGTGACCGTCTTATTGTTGAATGGAATGTCAATGAAAAACGACCCGTTGAAGGTATTTCATTAAAACAGTGTAAACCGATTGCAAAAGTTGGTTGGGACAGTGAAAGAAAAGCACCTATTATTTATGAATGGTCGAAAAAAAATGTCGAATTTATTTCGATTCCTATTCCAGATAACATTCAACAGATCAAAAAGCTATCACTAAAATTAGTTGAACATTGGAGAAGAAATATTAGAGAGATGTTTAGTTACTATTTTTCAAAGGGTTATGTTATTTGTGGTTTTCATTATAACAAAAATAGACAGGTACAGTATTACTTACTTCATAGAAAAGTCAGCTAAAAATGATAGAACATTTATGACACAAATAGTGGTGAAAAGAATGAACGAACAACACGGAAATGCGCAGTCTAAAAGGTTAACAGCTATATATGAGAAAATTCTTGAAGCGGTAAATGAGGGGGTTCATGTTGTTGATGATCGGGGTAACTCTATTATTTACAACGACAAAATGTCAACGATTGAATCCATGGAAAAGACTCAAGTATTGAATCGAAGTCTACTAGATGCTTTTCCTTTTGCTAATGAACATAATAGTACTCTTCTCCAAGCATTACGAGAAAAAAAGACAACAGCTAATGTTAAGCAAACTTACTTTAATAACCAAGGAAAGCAAATTACAACCATAAATAATACGTTCCCTATTTATGAGGATGAGCAAATCATCGGTGCAATTGAGATTGCAAATGATGTTACCAAAATGGAGCGAATGATTAAAGACGGACTGTTGAAAAATGGTAATACAAGGTACACCTTTGAACATATCGTCGGGGAAAGTAAATTAATCAAAGAAGTAATTGAAAATGCCAAGAGGGCAGGAAGGACATCATCTTCTGTACTTATCGTAGGTGAAACTGGAACAGGAAAAGAGTTGTTTGCTCAAAGTATTCATAATAGTAGTTCTCGAGCTTCTAGACCTTTTGTTTCACAAAACTGCGCTGCTATTCCAGATAGTCTAATGGAAAGTATTCTATTCGGTACGAAGAAAGGAGCTTTTACTGGCGCTTCTGATCGATCCGGCTTATTTGAACAAGCCGATGGTGGAACCTTATTTCTTGATGAAGTAAACTCTTTAAATCCAGCTCTTCAAGCGAAGCTATTACGTGTATTACAAGAAAGAACACTTCGCCGGATTGGCGAAACAAAAGAAAAAGAAATAGATGTTCGAATTATTGCAGCTATTAATGAAGATCCAATCGACGCTATTTCAAATAATCGAATACGTAAGGATTTGTTTTATCGCTTAGGTGTTGTGACAATCGTCATTCCGCCATTACGAGAAAGAAAAGAAGACATGCTAACATTATTAGCTCATTTTATTAATAAATATAATAAAATGTTTCGGATGGAAGTGACTACTGTTTCTGATGAAGTAAAAGATTTCTTTTATACTTATGATTGGCCTGGTAATGTTCGAGAATTAGAAAATATTATTGAAGGCGCAATGAATTTAATGATCGATGAAACGGAAATTGAATATTACCATTTACCGAGCCACATTCGTAGAAAATCAGAAAAAAATTCTGCTATTACCTCTCCTCCTAAGTCTGTTGAAGGAATTGTAACTGAAGAACCAGACATGCATCAAGAATTACAAACATTAATGGAAAAGTACGAGGAAAAATGTATAAGAAAGGCAATTATGAGAAATTATTGGAACGTTTCACAGGCGGCAAGGCAGTTAGGAATTAGCCGGCAAAGCCTTCAGTACCGAATTCGAAAATATAATATTCATAGAATAAGTAATATTAGTGAATGAAAATAGAATGTGCAATATG
>SKSA01000337.1 GCA_007118195.1 Anaerobacillus sp.
AAGGTATAAAATGAGTATGAATATTTAACGATTGTTATGTATGTCAGTTTTTAAGGGGGATATTTGATGAGGCAAAGACTTTTAGTTGTCGACGATGAAGAATCAATTGTTACGTTGTTACAATTCAATTTGGAGAAATCAGGGTATGAGATCGCGACAGCAATGGATGGAAAAACAGCTTTTGAAATGGCTAATGAACAAAACTTTGATCTCATTATATTAGATTTAATGCTTCCTGAAATGGATGGTTTAGAGGTATGTAAACAGCTAAGACAAAGTAAAAATAGTACACCAATTCTTATGTTAACTGCAAAGGATGATGAATTTGATAAAATTTTAGGCTTAGAGCTAGGTGCAGACGACTATATGACGAAACCGTTCAGCCCAAGAGAGGTTGTAGCCCGCACACGAGCGATTCTTCGTCGAGTGAATCAATCATCAGAAACTATTCCGAAAAACGTAGAAATAATCAATTCGACCATGAAAATTGGGGATGTTGAAATCTATCCTGAAAACTTTGAAGTTTTTTATAGAGGAAACCAACTAGATCTCACTCCTAAAGAATTTGAGTTATTGTTATATTTAGCAAATAACAAAGGTCGAGTGTTAACGAGAGATCAACTGCTTAATGCTGTATGGAACTATGAATTTGTTGGTGATACACGTATTGTAGATGTTCACATAAGTCACCTGAGAGAGAAAATTGAGCCGAATACGAAGAAGCCAATTTATATAAAGACAATTCGCGGGCTTGGTTATAAGCTAGAGGAGCCGCAACTAAATGCATAAATATCGAAACAAGCTAACGATTTCTTTGTTAATCGCAGTTTTTTTTGTGTTAGCTGGGTTAGGTCTATCACTGGGCCAGATTTTTAAAGATTTTTACTTTGATCATCTTAGCGAAAGATTATCTAAGGAAGCAAAGATTGTTGCAATAAGTGTTCTTGAAACGGGATTAAACGATAATGATCTACCAAAAATCGTTAACGATGTTGGGGAACAATTAGCTGCAAGAGTTACCGTTGTTTTACATACAGGTGAAGTTATTGCAGAAACTGATGCTAATCCTATGGAGATGGAAAATCATCTAAACAGACCAGAGTTGATAGAAGTAAGGGAAAAAGGAGAAGGGCAAGCGACCCGGTATAGTCAAACGGTAGGGGCAGATCTCCTTTATTATGCTGTTCCTTTGGTCCAGGACAATGAATTAATCGGTTATGTTCGCTTAGGATTATCAATTCACATGTTAAACGAGGTTAATAAGAAAATTTGGAGTGTATTATTAATAAGTATTACTGTTGCATTTCTAATTATTATTCTTTTAAGTTCTAGAATTACAAACGAAATGACAAGACCCATTGAAAAAGCAACGGCAGTAGCCAACCAACTTGCAAAAGGAAACTTTAAAGCCAGAGCATCAGAAGGCAAAAAAGATGAAACGGGCCAATTAAGTAAATCTCTTAACATACTTGCTCAAAATTTAGAAGAAGTTACTCGAACATATGAACTACAACAAGAACGTTTAGAAACGTTAATTGAGAATATGGGAAGTGGGTTAATTTTAATTAATAATAAAGGTGAAATTAGCCTGATTAATAAGTCTTGCAAAAAGATTTTTCATGAAGATATTGATTACTGGTTGAATAAGGTTTATCACAAGGTAGTACCACATAGACAAATTGTAAAAATTGTTCAAGAAATCTTTTTAAGTGAAAGAGGCCAGAAAAAGCACATTATTTTGCCAATTCAGTTAGAAATGAGACACTTCGATGTTTATGGTGCTCCGATCATTAGTAGTGGTGGTAAAGACCGTTTAAAGGGAGTAGTACTTGTTTTTCACGATATTACTGAATTAAAAAAGCTAGAGCAAATGCGTAAAGACTTTGTTGCGAACGTTTCCCATGAATTAAAGACACCAATTACTTCAGTTAAAGGTTTTACTGAAACATTATTAGATGGTGCTGCTGAGGATAAGGCTTTAAGAAATCAGTTCTTAAAGATCATTTGGGATGAGTCTGAACGATTGCAAAGCTTAATTCAAGATTTACTTGATCTTTCAAAAATTGAGCAAAGTGAATTCCAACTAAATTGGCAACAAGTGGATTTAAGTAGGTTAACAGATGATGTGGTCGTTATGCTCAACGGGAAAGCAAAGCAGAAAAATATTTCTTTAACGAAAGTGACAGAAGGGTCTAGCATGATTGAAGGTGATCCGTTAAGGATAAAACAAATAATGATCAACTTAATTAATAATGCGATTATGTATACTCCTCAGGGCGGACAGATAAAAATAAATGTCACTGAAACAAAAGAAAAAGTTGTTTTCGGGGTGAAGGACACTGGAATTGGTGTTAGTAAAGGAGAAATCACTCGGATTTTTGAGCGCTTTTATCGAGTTGATCGTGCAAGGAGTCGAAATTCTGGGGGGACAGGACTTGGACTTGCCATTGTTAAACATTTAGTTGAAGCTCATCATGGTGAGGTCATGGTTGAAAGTGAAGTGGGAAAAGGCACGTTGTTTGCGATACGATTTAATAAAAAGGCTCAATTATAAGTGTTAAATATTACCGATTTTAGAGGCTCGCTCGAGAATTCTACCGGACATTTTTTATACAAAACCCTCATGACTATTTATCGTCACCATCTAATATGTAAAAGACGGACGATTTCCTCCTCTTCGCTGTTTATTTCTCAGCGAAATAAGAAGCTTGTTCAGGAAAATCGTCCGCTTTTTTCCATATAAAACATCCTCAAGAAAAATTCTTTTGTCTTGGGGGACATTTTGTGTCAAAATAAATCTGGAAAGTTATGAAACTTTTATTTTAGTTCAAACGTACGTATAATTGTTAACATGATTAGAAAATACAAAAGGAAAGTGGGGAAACAATGATGGTAACAATGAAGCAAATTATCGTAAGCTTCTTTTCGCTTATTGTAATGGCAATATTAGCGCTCTTTTTAACGACAGGTTGGTATATTGTTGACGAGTCAGAGCAAGCAGCACTTATTACATTCGGTAAAGTAGATGAACATGTTACAGAGCCAGGATTAAAATTTAAATTACCTTGGCCCATTCAACGTGTAGAAATTTTATCGCGTGGTACATTTACAACGACAGTAGGTTATGATGAAAGAGATGGAGAAGTTGTCGAATATCGTGATGAAGCAAAAATGATTACAGGTGATGAGAACATTTTACTAGCGGACTTGGTTGTCCAATGGAGGATTACAAATCCTGAATCTTTTTTATTTAATTCTAACGATCCAGAGCAAATTTTATTTAGTGCAACTTCTGCAGCACTTCGCGGTATCATTGGAAGTTCAAGAATTGATGATGCTTTAACAGATCAACGTCCAGAAATTGAAGCACAAGTTTGGGACTACTTAGTGGCATTGATTGAAACGTATGATATTGGAATTTCTGTTATGGACGTTAAACTGCAAGATGTAGAATTACCTAATGATGAAGTTCGTAGCGCATTCATGGAAGTAACCGATGCCCGTGAAGAGCGACTGACAAAAATTAACGAGGCAGCCAAATATCGTAACCAGAAAGTTAACGAGGCTCAAGGTGAGCAAGACGCCATTATTTCTCGTGCTGAAGGAACAAGAACAGAGCGCCTTGAACGAGCTCGTGGTGATGTAGCAAGATTTAACGCTCTTTATAATGAATATTTAATTAATCCAGAAGTTACGAGAAGCCGTTTAGTCATCGAAACGTTAGAACGTGTCTTACCAAATACAGAAATTTATATTATGGATAGTGCTAGTGATACTGTGAAGTACTTACCGATTCGTTCGTTAGAAGGAACAACTAGTGGTAATACCACCACAACTACGTTACCTAGAGAAGGGAGCGGAAATTAATGAGTGATGAAAAAATTATCGATTTTAGTGATCGTAAGCCATCGGATGAGTGGAAAAAATATTCGAAGTTAGGGATCTGCTTTGTGGTTATTGTCGGGCTATTTGTGTTTACAATAAATAATCTTTTTATCGTCCAACAAGGCGAATATAAAGTGGTTAGACAATTTGGTGAAGTAGTTAGAGTGATTGATGAACCAGGCTTAAACTTTAAAATTCCTTTTATTCAAAGTGTATCTACATTAACGAAGAAGCAAATGATTTTGGATGTTGATCCAACTGAAATTAATACTCGTGATAAAAAGAGAATACTCGTAGATAACTACGCAGTTTGGAAAATTGATGATCCACAACAAATGATTTCTAATGCTCAAACAATTGATCGGGCAGAAGCGATTATGATGAATTTTATTTATTCTGTTATTCGTGCAGAGTTAGGTCAGTTAGATTACGATGAAATTATCAATGATGAAAAATCTTCTCGTGGTAGTTTTAACGATCGTGTCTTAAATCGAGTGAATGAATTGTTAACACGTGATAATTACGGTATTTCAGTAACTGACGTGAGAATGAAACGAACTGATTTACCAGAAGAGAATGAACAGGCTGTTTATCGTCGAATGATTTCTGAACGGAACTCGATTGCTCAAGACTACCTTTCTCAAGGGGACGCTGAAGCAAACCGTATTCGGGCAAATACCGACCGGGAAGTAAAAGAAATTGTCGCAAAGGCGAATGCAGATGCGAATGAAATCATCGGTGAAGGTGAAGCGGGAGCTGCACAAATCTATAATGAATCGTTTGGAAAAGATATTGAGTTTTACAATTTATATCGAACTTTAATAAGCTATGAGAAAACAATTGATGATCAAACCGTCATCGTTCTCCCAGCTGACGCACCATATGCTCGTATTTTAATGGGTTATACAGATTAATAAATGATTTTTATTGAGTCGCAAGAAAACAATTTTCTTGCGACTTATTTTAATGTTTTTTACGATAAGTTGGTTAGTTGGT
>SKSA01000284.1 GCA_007118195.1 Anaerobacillus sp.
AAATAGCATGGTACGTAGCACTAATTAAAGGGTGGGAAAAATCGATGAAATATAAACGTGAAGAAACGTTTCGTTATGAATTTGCAGAGGAATTTAACTGTGTTTTTAAAATTATAAGTATAGATGGAGTTACACTTGATAGTAGTCTCAGTGAGGGGATCATCATTGACCTTAGTCCGAGTGGATTAAAGCTATTTTCACCTCTAGACATACCTTCTGAAAAAAACATCGTGTTTCATATTGAATTTACATTAAATAAAAAACAATTAATGCTTCCTGCTATTATTGTCTGGAAGCGCAATGTTGGAAACGGTTTTCATTATGGCCTTAATCACCAAGGTACAGAAGAAGATACAAGCTTATTAATTGATGAATTAAAAATGTATGCAAAAAAAACCTTAAAAAATAAGGCTGTACAAAAATAAAGTGTCACTCACCTCAAAAACTATAGATAGATCGCGCACGAATACTCACTTCTATCATATATTATCCAACTGAGGTGAATTGACACTTATGGAATAGCCTCTTTACACTTGTTATTTAATTAGTTGATATCCAACTACTTTAAAGCCATGCCCCTTTAAAAAACGGACACTTAGATTTTTTAAAACTGGATCAGATGCTACGACGACGATTTCACCCTTCGCGATTTGATGATGATGTCGCTTTAAATAAGCATAAGGAAGATTAAACGCCCCTTGAACCGGCTTATGCGTTGCATCTTGATAATCTCTAACATCTACAACAACAATATTATCCCCAATGTTTTTATTAGCCTCTTCCAAACTCGGAACTTGCCGTACAGGAAAATGTCTTTGATATAAATAAAACATGCTAACTACTATAATAGTAAATATGAAAATATACATCGCTCTCACCCTAGTCTAGCGTATTGTGTCATAAAATCTATTATAGTAAATTCTGATCATTCCGCCAAGAGCAATGCTTAAATTTTTTTTTAACTTTTCACAGTTTTTTGTTTAATTTCTGATTTATCAATGTTTATGAAATATGTCTGTACAATCCCAAAAATACCTCCAACAACCCAATAAAGTGATAATGCCGAAGGGAAATTAATCGCAAAAAACAAGATCATTATAGGCATTATGTTATTTAAAATAGCTAGCTGATTATTTGTAGTTGTTTGTACAGTTGAAACCTTCAATTGAGTAAAGGTTATTACGGCGGCTAAAACCGGCAAAATATATAGTGGATCTGGAGCTCCTAAGTCAAACCAAAGAAATGAATGCCTAGCTATTTCCTCTGTTCTCATAATCGCATAATAAAAAGCAAGTAATATCGGCATTTGTATTAAAACCGGGAAGCAACCACTACTTATAGGGTTAACACCTTCTGCTTGAAACAACTTTATCATTTCTTCTTGAAGCTTCTTTTTTGTTTTTTCATCTTTATCACTATATTTCTCTTTTAACTCATTTAATTTCGGTTGAAGTTGTTGCATTGCTTTCATATTTTTTGATTGTTTCATCATTACTGGTAATAACATAACCCTTATAAAAATAGTGACTATAACAATTGAAAAACCGTAATTATCTCCAAATAAAAGAGCCGTTTTCATCAATAGCCACGAAAAAGGGTATACGAGAAAATGGTTAAAAAAACCTGGGCTCTCAGCTGTAATCGGTGTCGTATTCATAGTACACCCCGTTAGAGCAACTACGAAAAGGATTATACTGAGGCTATAAATTCCTTTTTTATTTCGTTTTAATAGCTGGAGATTTTTCTCCATGTGTTTCATCCCCCTCTAATCCTTTGCTTTTCCCCATTAGGAATTTTACTACTATATAATTGCTCATCACCGAAAAGTAACTACGTAAAAGAATGAAATAAAAAATACAGTACATATTCCTAAGATAAACAAGCTAGTATTAACCCACTTTCTTGCGATCTGCGACTTATCACTAAAAAAGGCTACAGCCAAATAGCTAACTAAGGCGATTAACATTAAAAGGATGGCATCTGTAATAGGCCCAAAAACATTTAATTCGATATTCGTTTTACGATAAATGTCAATATTTACAAGTAGAGCAACAATCCAAGCGATTAATAGAAATGCTGCAATACTCGTTGTTACCTTTCTCATTTCAACACCCACTTTCAGTGAATTTCATACTTAATATTTTTTCCAATATCTTCATTTCCATACAAGAAGATATAAAGTTTATATAAAGATTTTTCCCTAGGATGTAAATGCGAGCCGACTTCTCTTACTTCGTTATAAATTCGTACCGAATTTAGAGGCTCGTTCGATAAACTCGGCCGGCAAATGGTTATAAATATATATAAAAGAGCCAAAAGACAAATAAATGTGTCTTTTGGCTCTTTTAATTATATGATATCAGTAAATGTGATCTTTACTTTCGTCCCTTCATTTTCTTTAGATTCAAACGTTAGTTTTGCATTGTGTTTCTTTAGAATTTCAGCCACGATTGATAAGCCTAATCCAGTACCACCTTCTTTTCTGGCTCTGGCTTTATCAACACGATAAAAACGTTCTGTGAGCTTTGGTAGTGCCTCTTTAGGAATACCTTGGCCCTGATCCGAAATCGTTAGCTCGACTTTATCGTCTTTCGTTTTTAAAACTATTTCTATTTTCTTCCCTTGAGGTGTATACCTCAATGCGTTATCTATTAAGTTTCCGATCACTTGTTCTAAGCGATCACCGTCTCCGAGAAGAATCACATTATGATCTAAGTCTTTCATAATAATCACATTTTTTTGCCTGCAAGCTAACTCAAAACGTTCAACAACATCTTCGATTAGCTGAGCAAAAGGTAGTGGTTGTTTTTTCATAGGGTAAGAATCACCTTCAAGCTGCGCTAAATCTAATAGATCATTCACTAAACGTTGCATTCGATCGGATTCTTTATTAATTGTATGAACGTATTTTTTAGGATCATCGACAACATCATCTAAAATTGCTTCAGTGTAACCCTTAATGTAGCTTAATGGAGTCCTTAATTCGTGAGAAACGTTAGATAAAAACTCTCGCTTCTTTTGCTCTTCATGGTCTAAAGTTGTTGCTAACGTATTAAACGACTTAGCAAGACTACCAATTTCATCCTCGCTTCTCACTTCTATTCGTTGTGTAAAATCACCGTCAGCCATTTTCTCTGAGATTACGCGCATATTCTCTAGTGGATGTGTAATGTGATTCATCGTTCTCCTCACAGAATAAACAATAAAAGAAATTAAAATTACGACACTTAACACAATCCACATTCTTGATGCATAAAATGGTTCAAATACTTCGACCAACGTTATATAAAGGAAAATAACCCCTAACAAACAGTTATCTTCATCGAGAATTGGAACTGCAACACCCATGATTGGCTTTTCAAAAGAAGTTGATTGCCTTCTTACAATCGTCACTCCTTCTCCAGCTAAAAGTTGTTTACTTTCCTCCTTAGTGATCAAGGAATCTGTTTCTCCATTTGTACCGAGTAAAAATTGAAGGTCCTCTGCAAATAGTACATTTGCTTCAGCACAGCGATTCATCCATTCAACACGACTAAGGAAATCCTCTTTACTGTCATCGTCATTAAAATACAGTTCAGTCAGTAAATCACCACGTGCGAGTAATAAGTCGATTTGTTTTTCCATATAAAAACGTTCATATAAATAGTGGGTTAATAACCCAACTCCTACTAAACTTACAACTAGAATAACCGTAATAAAAATCCACGTTTTTTGACGTAATGTTAATTTTCCCATGTTATGAAACCTCAAAACAATAGCCAATACCGTATATCGTTTTCACCATTTTTCCATACTCGCCAAGCTTGTAACGAAGTGTTTTAACATGGGTGTCTACTGTTCTCAGTGTCCCTCGATTGTATTCCATTCCCCAAACGTGGTCTAACAATTGTTCACGATCAAAAACTTGATTTCGTTGCTTCACAAAAAATAAAAGCAAATCGTACTCTTTCCTTGTTAAGTCGAGAATTTTATGATTAAGAACCACTTTTCTTGCTTTTAAATTTATTGTTAATGCGCCAACTTGTAATAGTGAAGATTCTTTATCATTAAATTCGTATGTTCTCCTTAACATTGCTTCAATTCTTACTAAAAGTTCTTTAGGGCTAAACGGTTTTACGATATAATCATCTGCACCAATTTTCATCCCATAAACACGATCTCTTTCATCACTTTTAGCGGTAAGCATCATGATTGGAACGTTTGATTTGCTTCTAATTTTTTCACATGTTAAAAACCCATCTAAATTAGGCATAAGAACATCTAATAAAATAAGGTCAACTTTTTCATTCTCAAGAATTTTCATCACTTGTGTTCCATCCTCGGCAGAAATTACTGTATACCCTTCTTGTAATAAATAAGAGGAAACTAACTCTAACATTTCTTGTTCATCATCAGCAACTAAAATACGAAAAGGTTTTTCCATAAAAAACCACTCCTCATAAAATTTCAATACATAATATACCCCGATACCTATTTATATTGTAAATGAAAATTACGAATTTGTGGTGAAATTAAAGTACTTGTCTAACTTTTGTCATAAATATTATAATAATATTGTAAAAATATTGTAAAAATTTTCCGATATAAAACCTAGTGCAAGTTGTTCGCGTGTCTACAGTCCACGAAGCAGAGAGCTAACAATGTTTTCAGGAAAATTCTAAAAAAAAAATGAGCTATTGGAAACAAATTTATTTGTCTCCAATAGCTCAAAGGGAACCTCTTACATATTTACTAATTTACATATAGTTCAAACTATTTTCGTGATCTTTAAGTTTCGTTAGAAAAACTTCAAAGTCACCAGGAGGAAGAGGTTTACTATATAAATAACCTTGCATTTCATTACATTC
>SKSA01000013.1 GCA_007118195.1 Anaerobacillus sp.
ACGACTGATTTTAGAGAGCCGGCCTTTCATTTGCTTCAAGCAGATGGGAGTAGAGTTAGCAACTTTAAATTCGAGTCATACAATATAAGTCGAGGGAAGCCGAAATTGAAAGGACTTCCTGCCACATATGTCGAGCATGATGACGCTGCTGAAACCGTAACGATTGTACTGAAGGACATGAAACTTAACGCTACTATTCATTTAGTTTATACCGTTTTTCAAAATGAAAATGTGATCACTAGAAATGCGACACTTGAAAATAAGGGCGAGGAAACGATTAAGATTGAACGGTTTTTAAGTGCAGTGGTCGATTTACCTAGTTCTAACTATGAACTTCTTCAATTAGATGGAGCGTGGATCCGAGAAAGGCATGTAACGGAGCGCCCTCTTTCTAAAGGAGTTCAATATATTGATAGCAAGCGCGGAGTAAGCAGTTCGCAACATAACCCTTTCTTAGCATTAAAAGGAAGACATACAACAGAACATAGTGGTGAAGTGTACGGATTTAGTCTTGTTTATAGTGGCAACTTTTTAGCTGGAGTAGAGGTTGACCATTATGATACTTCAAGGGTTTTTATAGGAATTAATCCATTTGATTTTAGTTGGAACTTGGAACCGGCAGAAACATTTCAAGCACCAGAGGTTGTCATGGTTTATTCTACAAATGGATTAAATGAGATGAGTCAAACGTTTCACCAACTGTTTAAGCAAAAGCTAGTTCGTGGAAAGTGGCGTGATGAACCAAGACCGATCTTAATTAACAATTGGGAAGCAACGTATTTTGATTTTAATGAAGAAAAATTACTACAGATCGCTGATGCGTCCAAAGAGTTAGGGATTGAGTTATTTGTTTTAGATGATGGTTGGTTTCAAGGGAGAAATAATGATACAACTTCCTTGGGGGACTGGGTTGTAGACAAAAATAAAATTCCTAGTGGCTTAGCAGCCCTTAGTAAAAAAATTAATGAAAAAGGAATGCAATTTGGATTGTGGGTCGAACCTGAAATGATCTCAGAGAAAAGTCATTTATTCGAAGCACATCCAGATTGGGTGTTAAAAGTAACGGATCGGCCTCATTCACATGGGAGAAATCAATATATCCTAGATTTAACGCGAAGGGATGTCAGAGATTATCTCCTAAGTAGTTTAAAGGAGCTTTTCGGTAGCGCCAATATCTCCTATGTAAAATGGGATATGAATAGAAATATGACAGAAATAGGTTCAGCAAAACTTCCTGCAACTAGACAAGGTGAAGTGGCCCATCGTTATATTTTAGGGCTTTACGAGATATTAGAAGAGCTAACTAATAGTTTTCCAGAAATTCTTTTTGAATCTTGTGCTAGTGGTGGAAATCGTTTTGATCCAGGAATGCTTTACTATATGCCGCAAACATGGGCAAGTGATAACACGGATGCGATTGAACGACTTAAAATTCAATACGGTACTTCTATAGTGTACCCTTTATCAACCATTGGAGCTCACGTTTCAAGTTGTCCTAATCATCAAACGGGAAGAAACGTCCCAATAGAAACTAGGTTTCATGCTTCGATGTTTGGTGCCTTTGGTTATGAGCTCGATGCAACAAAATTAACAGAGGAAGAAAAAGAAGTGATTAAAGAGCAAGTTGAATTTATAAAACGGAACCGAGAAGAAATTTTCTCTGGAAGGTTTTATCGCTTAATCAACCCATTTGAAACAAATGACACAGCATGGATGATCGTCTCGGAAAACAAAAAGAAAGCGTTCTTTACTTTCTTCCGAACATTAGCTAAACCTAATCCAGGTTATGAAAGAGTGTTATTACAAGGGCTTGACCCGAGTATTGAATATAGAGTCAAAGGATATTCTGAAACATTTTTCGGAGATGAATTAATGAATACCGGTTTATTATTACCAGCATTTTTTAATGGAACAGTCAAAAATGAACACTCAAACTTTGTTGGTGACTTTCAGTCCATCTTGTTTGAGTTAGAAGCCAACGTATAGGTGGGGAAATGAATGGAACATTTAAAACCAAGTTTTACAAAGACTTTTAATAAAAGTGAAATAGATACAAGAATGTTTTTTGCGCCGGGAAGAGTCAACTTAATTGGTGAACATATTGATTACAATGGTGGTCATGTTTTACCGTGCGCCTTGCATATCGGGACATATGCTGTTGTGTGTGAAAGAGAAGATGACCAAATCAATCTTTATTCTAATAATTTCCCGGAAAAAGGTATGGTTTCTTTTTCGTTAAATAATCTTCAATTTAATGCAGAGCATGATTGGGCAAATTACCCTAAAGGTGTAATGAAGTACTTTTATGACAAAGGTGTCCTCAATTCTGGACTAGATATTTTATTTGAAGGAAATATCCCAAACGGGGCAGGACTTTCATCTTCTGCATCTATTGAACTGTTAACAGCAGTACTAATCAATGAGATTTTTGAAGGAACCGAATCGATGACCGATCTCGTGAAAATTAGCCAAAAAGTTGAAAATGAATTTATTGGTGTCAATTGCGGGATTATGGATCAATTTGCAGTTGGAATGGGAAAAGATCAACATGCGATTTTATTACATTGCGACACGTTGAATTATCAATATTTACCGTTAGATTTAAAAGATAGTTCGATCGTCATTGCTAATACAAACAAAAAGCGTGGACTTGCAGATTCTGCTTATAATGAGCGCCGTTCTACTTGTGATGCGGCCCTAACGAAAATAAAAGAAAAAATAGCTGATGTTCATACTTTAGCTGACTTAACACTTGAGCAGTTTGAACTAACGAAAGACTATCTAACTGAGGTAGAGCAAAAACGTGTATTGCATGTAGTAAGTGAAAATATGCGTACGAAGCAAGCGGCTAATTTATTAAAAGAAGGTAAGTTAAGTGAATTTGGTCATTTAATGAAACAATCGCATGATTCACTAAGAGATTTATATGAAGTTACAGGAAATGAATTAGATACATTGGTCGAAGCTGCATGGAAGCATAAAGGAACTATAGGTGCGCGTATGACAGGTGCAGGTTTTGGTGGTTGTACCGTTAATATTGTTAAAAATGACGAGATTGAAGATTTTATTGAAGAAGTAGGTAAGGAATACAACTCAAAAGTTGGCTATTTGCCAAGCTTTTATATTGCCACTATAGGTGATGGAGCAAAAGAGTTAAAGGAAAGTGAGGTTATCCAATGATTTTAGTATGTGGTGGGGCTGGATATATAGGAAGTCATGCGGTTTATCGATTAATTGAAAATGGTGAAGATGTTGTAGTTATCGATAATTTACAAACGGGTCATAAAGAGGCGATCCACCCTAAAGCGCATTTTTATCAAGGGGATATTCGCGATCGTGATTTTTTAAAGACGGTTTTCGCTAACCATTCGTTTGATACAGTGATACATTTTGCTGCTAATTCATTAGTTGGTGAAAGTATGGAAAATCCACTTAAATATTATGATAACAATGTATATGGTACTCAAGTTTTACTTGAAATTATGAATGAATTTAATGTAAAACAAATTGTTTTTTCATCAACGGCAGCTGTTTACGGTGAACCAACACAAGTTCCAATTACAGAAACAGATATAACTTTTCCGACGAATACGTATGGCGAAACAAAGCTAGCCATGGAAAAAATGATGAAGTGGTCTAATCTTGCTCACGACATTCGCTTTATTTCATTACGATATTTCAATGTAGCTGGTGCATATGGCGTTGGTCTTGGTGAAGATCATGATCCTGAAACTCATTTGATCCCATTAATATTAAAAGTGCCACTTGGCCAAAGAGATGAAATTAGCATATTCGGTGATGATTATGATACTCATGATGGAACATGTATTAGAGATTATATACATGTGTTAGATTTAGTAGATGCCCATATTTTAGCAGTTCAAAAGTTACGTAAAGGGTCAGAACCAGAAATCTATAACTTAGGAAATGGCAGTGGATTTACTGTAAAAGAAGTGATAGAAGCAGCACGAAAAGTAACCAATCACCCAATTCCAGCTAGTGTAAAAGCTCGTCGTTCAGGAGACCCTGCAAAGCTTGTAGCATCGTCAATTAAAGCGAAAGAGGAGTTAGGGTGGGAGCCGAAATTCCCGAATATTGAAGATATCGTAGCATCTGCTTGGGAATGGCATAAGTCAAATCCAAACGGTTATGGGAGTGAATAACATTGATAAATATTTATCAAGAATTAACTAAGCTTCTCGACTATGGGGAAACTCACCAGTTAATCGAAAGGGAAGATCGTGTTTACGCTCAAAATAAACTATTAGCTTTATTAGAATTAGATCAGTGGAAAGATGTTGAAGTTAACGGAGTGCCTTCAAGCGAAATTCATCAAATTTTGGAATCGATTTTAGATTGGGCTTATGAAAATCACCTATTAAAAAATAATACATCGACAGAAAGAGATATTCTCGATGCGATAATTATGGATTGCTTTATGCCAAGACCTTCAGAGTTAAACCGAATTTTTAGAAGTCATCTACAAGAAAAGCCTGAAGCGGCAACGAATTTTTTCTATTCAATAAGTAAAGCTTCCAACTATATTCATATGGACCGCATTAAGAAAAACCTAGACTGGAAAGTAGAAACAGAATATGGTGATTTAGATATAACCATTAATCTATCTAAACCAGAAAAAGACCCAAAAGAAATTGCGAAGTTAAAAGATCTACCAACAAGCAATTATCCAACTTGTTTACTTTGTAAGGAAAATGTTGGCTATAAAGGAACGCTGAGGCACCCAGCACGTACCAATCATCGGGTAGCTCCTATTGAATTAAATAATGAAAAATGGAACTTACA
>SKSA01000328.1 GCA_007118195.1 Anaerobacillus sp.
AAACTCAACACTCTTCACTCAACACTCAACACTCAACACTCAACACTCAGAATTCTACATTGTTTGCCCAAATAAGTATAGGATATATGCTAAAAGAAGGAAAGAGCCAAAGAGAAATGTTTCAACAATTCCCTTTGATTTTTCTTTAGAAACTTTCGTTGATTTTTGTTTTTTCGTTTGCTTAACGGGTTGTTTTTTACTTGAATCAATGACAGAGTGCTTCGATTTGCTAATACCATCAATTACATCTTTTTTCATTAATTGTGCGTTATCATATTTCCCTTCAAGCGCATTTAATAATACTGATTCATATTGTCTTAAAATAGCCTTACGGCGAATTCTTTCTTTTAACTGCTTGATACCTTCTTGATTTTTTTCGAAGCGGTTAGGGTAACAAATGTTTATCATGATCATAGCGACAGAAAACAAATCGTAACTCGGCTCCGCTTTACGCGTCCCTAACCCCCAATACCCACGGTCAAAAAATTCGGTATATTCTTTAATCGAGCGTCCTAATAAAGTTGTTCCCCCTACATCAAGCCAACGTATTCTCGTTGGCTGACCAACGACAATTAAATTATCGGGTTTTAAATCACCAAATACCCACCCCGCCTGATGAAGGCGATCAAGATCTCCTAATAATTGCACCATTAAAATGCCAATCCATTCACTTCCCTTCCCGGTAATAAATGAAAATAAACTCATACCTTCTAAATACTCCATCGCATAAAAAGGCAGCGTTCCTTCATTAGTGACCCAATCATCAACATCGACTAAAGAAGGCCCAAGGATTTGTCCTTGGACCTTGGAGAAATGTTTGAGGACATTTACCTCTGAAGTAATAGCCATACTATTAAGGCCTATTTTTACGGCGACCAGCCCTACCGGTGACTCAGCTAAATAAACAGATCCTGTAGCACCATTCCCTAATTCTTTAACAATTTTATAAGGCCTTTTATGCCATTTTCCAATTACCTTTGTTCCAGAAGGAAGATTACATACCTGACTCTTCTTGATACTCGTCATCAGAAATCAGACTCCTTCTACTTTTTCTTGGGAACATTTCGATCGCTTCTTGTAAGGCAGGACCTGTAGGTGTAATTCCACCTGACGACAATTTATGAAATACGCCTGTTAATGATTCTATTTTCGGAGTCCAACTTAACAGTTTATCAACATCTTTTCGTTTCCCCGGAAATGAATATAAGGAAAATTTATTTGATCCGATACGAGAATTTAAACTGATCGATAAATCTGTTAGTGCTTCTTGGACCATTGCCAACTTATTTTTCATACTAGCGCTAGTATCTACTAAAATTAATAGCTCAAGATCCATAGTTTCACCAAGTTCGTCAACGACTTCCATGACTTGACCTCGTTTTTCGGGTGGTAAATCTTCTATTTCTTGATCTTGACCTAGAATTTGCGTAAGTTCTCTATTTACAACACCGTGAATAGTTTGCGTCATTGCCTTTCGAGTTACCATTTGAACCGTTTTAGCAAGCTGTTGTGTATATACGACTTGGCTTATACCACCACCTGAAAGTGCAATATTTTTTATTTCTTCAATCCCCTGTTCACTTATACGATCATCATCAACGACACCTATAACATTTACTGTAATGCCTTGCTCTTTTGCCAAAGCTGCAATTGCAATTGGATCTTCACCTTGATTTGAACATCCATCTGTTAATAATAGAATTTGCTTTAACGTTCCTTTTCCCATAAGCCAATTCCCCTCCAATTTATATGAATGTTACCATCATTCACTTTTTTTGAAGGGAATATACTTTTTTTACTAAATTTCGAATTTTTAGTCGAGAGTTGATTAGCAAAGCTACGAAGCGCTGCCCGAAACAAACTCAACACTCAACACTCTTCACTCAAAACTTACAAAGCTCTCTTCCTACTTAAACTAGCAGTTTCATACATGGGAATTGATGCCCACTTTGGTAGATTCCGTTCAATATTTGCGACGACTACGGTCATATCATCTTCAATTCGGTTCTCACTCGTTCGAATGACTTGTTCAATAATTAAGTCCGCTACTTCCTGCGGATCCTCTGATTTAATTTCTTTAATAATTCGCTTCATCCAGGCCTCATTGTTTTCTACGTGCTTTGGTCCGTCAAAGATACCATCGCTCATCATAATAAGTAAATCTCCTGGTTTCAGCTGTTCACTAACAACGTCAACATCAAATTCATTAATAATCCCCATTGGTAAGTTGCTACCCTCAATCATCCGTACCTTTTCACCTTTCTTTATAAAGCTAGGCGTTGAACCGATTTTTAAAAATTTCGCAGACGCATCTTGAAGATCAATCATCGCTAAATCTAATGTCGAAAAAATTTCATCTGTTGAACGCAATGATAGAACAGAGTTAATCGATTTAATAGCGACTGTTTCTTCAATTCCAGAATGTAAAATATTTTGTAATAATTTTAGCGTCTCGTTACTTTCTAAGTGCGCTCGCTCTCCATTACCCATGCCATCACTAATTGCTACAGCGTATTTACTTGAACCAATTTCCATCGTTGAATAACTATCGCCAGAAATCCATGCACCACCTTTAGCAACGGTTGCAATACCTGTTTCAATGACAAATTGCTTTGCTGACCCGAATGATACATTCGTATGCCCATTCGGATAAAAATCTTTTTCTACTTTTTTAACTACAATTGACTCTTCTAATATATGTGACAACATTGGTCCTATAATTTTTTCACACTCACCATGCGTATTTGTCGGTACACTTACTTCAATATCTACATTCCCTTCATCTAAACGGAAGATTTCAACATGACCAATATCTACTCCAGCATCACGTAAAGCATCTAAAATTTGTTCTTCTTGAACTTGTAAATTTTCCCTTTCCTTTTGAATCTCCTTTGCAAAATCTCCCATTACTTTTGAAACTCCTAAAAGTTGATCTGCAACAAGCCTCCTACTTTCTAACAACTGTTTTTTTAATTTTTTTCCAGCTTGGTACTGGCTTAGCTCATGTTGGATGACATGAACCACTTTTTCGGCCTTTAAGCAATACCTTGACCAGTCTGACTTAATTTTCGTACATACTTGTCCTTCCTCTTCACAACTAACCATAATATCTTGCATATAGTTATACGTTTTATCAAAATTAGTAGTCCAGCACTGTTGTTTTCTAAAACACATTTGACACGTCTTCTCTGTAACATTACTTAAAAAATAGTCAACTTCACGCTCTGAGTCCTCAACATCATTTGTAAAGTGTACATTTGAAAAACTATTAGATAATGTTTGAAAAAGCGTCGAAAATTGTTCCACCTTTCCAGCTGTTACATCTCTAAACTTTCGTAAGTACTGTTGTTGCTCTTTCCAATACTCTGCCGTCCCAGGTATATATTTCGCAAGTTTCATAATAAAGTTCCGAGGTGTTATGATAAAAATGGCAATCGCCACTAATGACTCCATGATCGTCGTTCCGATTTGTCCACTTCCATCACCGTAAAGTCCAATAAGGACCGTTCCCACTAACAAACCAGCCCCAACACCGATCTTCTTTCCTTCCTTAAGTAATCCACCTAATAAACCAGAAAACGCTAACAAACTCATTTGATAAAGACTAGCAACACTTGCTAAGCTCAAAATGAGTCCTGTCACGACCCCTACAGTAGAACCGATGGCAGCGCCACCAACAAAGGCAAAAATTAATACTAAATATCTGGCAAAAATATGTTCTAGCGCCATCCCATATATAACCCAGCCAATTGCTCCCGTCATTATTGACGCAAGTAAAATAATTAGGCAAATAATTTCTTCATTTTTTAACGAATGCTTTCTTTTCCGCTCCATGATAATCGGAACACTTTGAATGAAAATCATCGTTAAAATAAAACTTATGCCCCCTTCAACAACAGAAACTAACCATACATAATTTGTTACTGTCCCTTCAAGCACATACGCAAACCCAACCTTTGTAATAAATACTGAACTAAAAACTAAAATAGGTAATAATTTAAGCTTGTCCGCATATAGTTTAGTAGAAAAGCGATATAGGATTAAAAAAAGGAAGATAGAAGCAAACGCATATCCACCATGAATCGGTACTAACGTAATTGCACCACTAGTTAAAGCGATCATTGCAATCGGCGCCTTTTCCCTTTTCAACAAAAAGATAGCAGCGAAAAATGGTAAAATAAAAGGAAGCATTTCTGATAAGATCATCGCCCGTCCGAGTAAAAATCCAACAATAAAAATTAGAAAACCCCATTTATAGAGGATAAGTGAAGGTAAATTGCTTAATCGTTCAGTAATTCTCCCCTTTAACTGGTTGTCCGAATCTACCGAATCAGACAACACCGCCCCTCTCATTGGTTCAACAGCTTTCAGTACTTTTCGAAACACTTTCATCCACCACCCATATTTTTTATCGTGCTCTTATTATAAACAGATATTTCCTTCAATTTTTGTCAAAACAACAGAGCATGTTTAAAAAATCGTTCGACTTGTTTCTAGTAAGCCTGCCAAAATACCACTAAATGGTAGTTATTTATTTTTATATATTGTAAAAGAACTCGATTTATACAAATTAAACCACCAATAAACACGAAAATTGTTATACGAAAAGCGAAAGCGCCAAAAAGCCAAAAAAAGCTTACTCATAAGAGTAAGCTTTTAATTCTTTATTTATTTGAGTAAGAATCCATCTATTACTGTCAATTTGCAGCAAGTTATCCTCGTCTAGCTCCTCGACCTCCACGCTTAGATTCAGTGTTTCGCTTTATTGAAGTCAGTCTTTCCTCACTATCT
>SKSA01000077.1 GCA_007118195.1 Anaerobacillus sp.
TTCCATAAACTAGACCCCTTTCCAAAATAACTAATGTTATTTTCCCTAATGATATAGTTTTTATGTGCAATAATTTTTCGATTTGAGAGCTGATAGCCTTGGGTAGTGATAATAAGTCTACATTCAAAAAAAATCATCTTTAAAAAAAACACGCATATACTCTAGTAAGACAACCTATCTAGGAGGAGTTTATATGCGCAGAAATCGATTATTTTTATGTTTTTTATTAGGAATCGCGATTGTCTTTTACGGAGTACCTTATTTGAATTTTCAAGGCGATTTAAAAACAGTTCTTTTTTCGGTGGCATGGCTTCTGTTTGCTCTAATTGCTATTAGTGGAAATTTAATTGCACTACTTTATGGTAAGAGAGTAAACCGAAATGCAATAACAACTAAACAATTATACAAACAACAAAAGAAACAAAAAGTACGACAATATGGCTAATTGCCTTGAAGTCAAGCTCTGACACCGCTATACTTGTGTTAGTACAGAGGTGTTTTTTCATGAACACAGAGAGAAAGTGGGGAGAGCTTGATGACAAAGCACGAACAAATATTGCAACATATCCAATCTCTTGAGGTAGGTCATAAAATTTCCGTAAGGCAAATTGCGAAAGCGTTAACGGTTAGTGAAGGGACTGCTTACAGAGCTATTAAAGATGCAGAAAACCAAGGCTTAGTTAGTACGATTGAGCGTGTTGGAACGATTAGAATTGAAAAAAAACAAAAAGAAAATATTGAGAAACTGACATTTGCTGAAGTGGTCAATATTGTAGATGGACAAGTTCTAGGGGGAAGAGATGGTTTATACAAAACCTTAAGTAAATTTGTTATCGGTGCTATGAAAGCTGAAGCGATGATGCGGTACGTTGAACCAGGAAATTTATTAATCGTCGGTAACCGCGAACAAGTCCATAAGCTCGCACTTGAAAATGGAGCAGCGGTTTTGATTACTGGTGGATTTGATTCCTCTGAAGAAGTAAAGCGTTTAGCTGATCAATTACAATTACCAATCATTTCAACAACCTACGATACGTTTACAGTAGCAACGATGATTAACCGAGCTATATATGACCAATTAATTAAAAAGGAAATTATTTTAGTTGAAGATATATTTATTCAACTAGAAAAAACGTATTATTTAAAAACAACTGATAAAATAGAAAGTTGGTTCGCACTAAATGAGGAAACAGGTCATAGTCGTTATCCGGTAATTGATGAAAATATGAAAATACAAGGAATGGTTACCTCAAAAGATGTCATGGGAATTGAACGGGACGTTGAGATTGAAAAAGTGATGACAAAAAGTCCGATCTCCGTAAATGGACAAACTTCTGTAGCATCTGCAGCTCATTTAATGGTGTGGGAAGGAATTGAGCAACTTCCGGTCGTCGATAACTATAAAAAACTAGTAGGGGTTCTTAGCAGGCAAGATGTACTAAAAGCATTGCAAACAGCCCAAAGGCAACCACATATTGGAGAAACGATTGAGGATTTAGTAACAAGTCGGTTCGAAGATGCTTCTATCGGTAACGATATTTGTTATCGCTGTGAAGTGACACCACAAATGACGAATCATTTAGGGACGATATCATACGGTGTATTTACAACGATTGTGACTGAGGCAGGGAGTCGAGCATTACGTATTCATAAAAAAGGAGACCTCGTCGTAGAAAATATTACACTTTATTTTATTAAGCCCGTACAAATTGAAAGCATGATTGAAATCTTCCCAAGGGTACTAGAAATTGGTAGAAAATTTGGTAAAGTAGATGTAGAAATTTTTCACGACGGCTCAATAGTCGGGAAAGCATTATTAATGGCGCAAATTATTGACCGTTAATTTAATGGCTTTCAACGATTACGAATGAAAAACGCCTTTGTCACAAGTCGTGGACAAGGCGTTTATTAATATGAGCACTGTGTTTTTTCTATTTAGCTTCTGCTTCTTCAATTGCTAATGGTAAGTAATATTTATACGCTTTATAACCAAAGAAAATATTCGCACCGCCGAGAAGAATGAAAATGAAGCCAATAGCAATCGAAACCTGTGTTGGAAACTTAAGTTGATTGATGCCAAATGCAACTAAAAACACCCCGATGGCGATATTCCCTTTTGTAGAAATCCATTTTTTCTCAATTGGAGCTTTTGTGCGAAAATATTTCACTTTGAAAAAAATATATAAAACGAAAGATATTATAATTAAACTAGTTGTTATCAACGTTAAACACCCCTAATATTTTATACATGGATTATTGTATCGTGAAATGATTGGAAAAGCTATGATGAAGTCATAATACATAAAGAAATTGCAGAGAGCTTTATTATTTGTTATTAAAGGAGCGGTTTAAATGAAAGAAAATATTATTGAAACGATTGAAAGTTATAATAAAATAATTATTCACCGTCACGTTCGTCCTGACCCAGATGCCTTAGGCTCTCAAGCTGGTTTGGCACAAATTATAAAATCGCATTATCCTGATAAAAACGTATATACAGTCGGCGATGAAGAGGAATCACTTCAATTTATTAATAAAATGGATCATATTGAAGATGAAACATTTTCAGGTGCGTTAATCATTATTTGTGATACAGCCAATGTCGAACGGATTAGTGATGAAAGGTATGTAAAAGGAGATAAAATTATTAAAATCGACCACCATCCGAATGAAGATCCGTACGGAGATATGATTTGGGTCGATACGAGTGCTAGTTCTGTTAGCGAAATGATCTATGAACTTTTTGAAACATGGCAAGAAATGAAGGGAGTGCAAATGACAAAAGAGGTAGCTCGTAGTTTATTTGTAGGTATTGTTGGGGATACGGGCAGGTTTAGGTATCCCAATACGACTGAGCGAACATTTCGCTATGCTGCGGAATTAATGAAACAGCCATTTTCTCCTGTTGAGTTATATGAAAAATTGGAAAATAAAAGCTTAAATATGGCTAGACTAGAAGGGTATATTTTAAATCACTTTCACTTTCTTGAAAACGGCGTAGGGACGATTAATTTACTAAACGACTTACTTCAAGAGTATGGCATAACGACAAGCGAAGCATCTAAGTTAGTAAATACGTTTTCCGATGTAGAAGGGTTAAAAGCATGGGTGTTTTTCGTAGAAGAACCAGATAAGTTAATTCGTGTTCGCCTTCGTTCCAAAGGTCCAACCATTAATGGTTTAGCACAAAAATTTAATGGTGGGGGACATCCACTGGCTGCAGGGGCATCGGTTCATTCATGGGAAGAGGCAAAGCTTGTTTTAAATGAGCTACAGCAAATTTGCAAAAATCATTAATTGTAAATCCAAAGAATTTAAAAAGTAATGTAAACTCGTAAAACTACGAGCTACATTACTTTTTTTTGTGGGATAAACCAATAACCTAATTTCGTAGCATCTTCAAAAACAGCAATACCGGCATTGTTTAATTCTTTTTTAATGTACGATGCAACTTCGTGGGAATCTGTAAAGGCGGAGTATCCAGCTTTTATACGCTCTACTTTTATTCTTGCGAGTTTTCTACGACTAATAATCAAATGAACTCCTCCTTTATAAAAATAAGATCTGTATCTGAGTGAATTTCATAATTACCATAAATGAGCCACATCACTCAATATATAGTTTGCGAATAGTTTTGACGCAACTATATATTGATCCTAGTGGCGGGAATAATGAATTATGAAATTCATTGATCTATATAATTATATCGTAAATAAAGAAAAATGTTGCTTGTACGATTCATTTGTTCGAAAATTTGTTAGATTTAATGTACGTTCCGCTTTTCTCTGTCTAGCTACAGGCATCATCGGCTCGACTACTTAAGTCCTGCGGTGTGGCGCTCTATGAGCTGACCACCACACCGTAGGACTTATAGTGTTTGTCGCCGATAGACGGGCGCCTTCCGCTTTTCTACTGCGCGAGGCGAATTTCAACAAATACTTCTAACGTAGTAAACAAATAAAGTTCTTTTACAGTAACTTGGTACCTTTTATCATTGATTTCATATGTTGTATTTTCTAGAGTTTGGAACAATAGTTCTTTTGTATTAGCGACCGTTTCGATATTTTTATTTTTAACGGCTTTAAGTTCATTTTCAACAGCACTTCGAAGTTCATGTATTGACAATTCGCTAAGTTTTAAATCTTTATCATTTTTAAAGTAAATCTTTACTTCTTGAATGGTTAATTTCTTTTGATTTTCTTTATTTAGTTCATCTTGATCGCTTCGTAAAATATCAATTGTATCTTTTTGATCTTTGATGGTTACTTCTTGTTTTTTAATCTCATTCACAAGTTTCTCTTGAACAATTCCAAATTGGTAGATGAAAAAAAACCATCCGATCAACATACCGATAACCATACCGGCAAAGAAGCGTTGCCAACCAGGACGTCTATAGTAAGGTGGAATACGCATCATAATACTTTAAGCCTCCTGAGTAATCCATTGGATCAAAACACCACCAGAATGAGCTCCTGATAACGCAACAAAAATCATAAACAACGTTTTCGCAATATCGATGTGAGAACCATCATAAATACCTCGTTCAATACTATATATCGCATCAAATGTGCCACCAATTGCGGCGACTAACGCCCATATTTTTAGACCCACTGCGAGGTCATTAATTGTAGAAAGAGGCGGTTTTCCAATGAGAAAAGCACCAATTCCACCAATGATTGCACCACCGATAACAACTCCAAAAGCAACAAAGAAATTCATAACTAATGTTGCAATAAACTCTTTATCCATAAAAGCCTCTCCTCTATTAATTTAGAATATAAA
>SKSA01000372.1 GCA_007118195.1 Anaerobacillus sp.
ATTGCAGAAATGATCAAGTATTCATCGATTGTTGTTGCTAGTTTACCGTTATTGATTATGTACCCATTCTTCCAAAAGTATTTTGAAAAAGGAGTTATGGTGGGTTCATTAAAATAAAAAATAATATAAAGTGAGGGTTCGTTATGAAAAAAATTATTAAAGTATTATCAACAGCATTTGTTGGTGCCGCGCTTCTTGTAGGTTGTGGTGGCAATAATGCAGAAAAAACATGGTCTGAAGATTATGAGTTATCAAATGTTTCATTCCCGTTAGAGGAAAAAGTGTCATTAAAAATTATGACATCGAGTTCGCCAATGGCACCAGAGGATCCTAATGACAAACTGATTTATCAGCGTTTAGAAGAAAAAACTGGAGTTCATATCGAATGGAGGAACTTTACAGGGGCAACATTTGGTGAAAGAAGAAACTTAGCAATGGCAACAGGTGAAATGCCAGATGTGATTAAAAACGCAGCTTTTAGTGACTATGAATTATTAAATTTAGCAGAAGATGGAGCGATTATTCCACTTAATGATTTAATTGATAACCATATGCCTAATTTACAAAAGGTACTTGAAGAAGCACCAGAATATCGTGGGATGATGACAGCTCCAGACGGAAACATTTACGCATTTCCTTGGATTGAAGAGTTAGGTGAAGGTAAAGAGAGTATTCACTCTGTAGCTTCGTTCCCTTGGATCAATGTCGAATGGATTGAACAGCTAGGACTAGAAGTACCAACAACGACCGATGAATTAAAAGAAGTATTAATTGCATTTAGAGATAATGACCCAGCAGGTGACGGTCAAACCATTCCAATGTCGTTTATTATTAATCACGGTGGTGAAGATCCGCAATCGTTATTCGGTGCTTTTGGTATCGGTGATAACTGGGATCATACAGTCGTATCCAATGATGGAGAAGTAATTTTAACAGCAGCTCATGAACAATATAAAGATGCTATTAACTGGCTTTACAGCTTATATGAAGAGAACTTAATGGACATCGAAGCATTTGAACATGAGTGGCCAGCATATGTTGCTAAAGGACAAGAAGGACGTTACGGTTTATACTTCACTTGGGACAAAGGGAATATCACAGGTATGGGAGATGACTTTGATCTTTTAGCTCCTATTGCAGGTCCAGATGGGCATAGAAATATAGCAAGAACAAACGGAATGGGCTTTGACCGTTCAAAAATCGTTATTACAAGTGCCAACCAAAACCTTGAATTAACAGCGAAATGGATTGATCAGCTATATGATCCACATCAATCAGTACAAAACAACTGGGGGACGTACGGCGACACTGAGTTACAAAACATTTTTGAATGGGATGAGTCGGCACAAATGTTAAGACACCTTCCGTTAGATGGTACTGCTCCTGTTGAATTAAGAGAAAAAACATCGGTTAGTGGCGCGTTAGCTATTTTAGATAGCTACTATGGCACAGTAACAACAAAACCAGACGATGCTGCTTGGAGATTAGGTTTAATGAAAGATGTGATGGTTCCACACATGGAAGCAGACAATATTTATCCTAGAGTGTTCTTCGACAAAGAGGAACTTGATCGACTTGCTTCTATCGAGGCTGATTTCTACCCATACATCCACAGAAAAAGAGCTGAGTGGGTTTCAAATGGTAAAGCGGACGAAGAGTGGGCTGATTATTTAGAAGAATTAGATCGTCTTGGTTTCCAAGAGTGGTTAGAAATTAAACAAGCAGGTTATGATCGCGCAACGAAATAAATAATAAAGGTGCCTGGCACCACCCGAAATATGATGATTTTTGTCGAATGTTTGGGCGGTGTCTGGCACTTTGTTTTTAAAGGGAGAGATTAATAATGACAGTAAAATATAAGGAAAAGTTTCGACCTCAATTTCACTTTACTCCAGAAGCTAATTGGATGAATGACCCGAATGGAATGGTATTTTTTAATGACGAGTATCATCTTTTTTATCAATATCATCCACACGGGACGACGTGGGGACCGATGCATTGGGGACATGCCGTGAGTAAAGATTTAGTTCATTGGGAACAGCTTCCGATCGCGTTAGCCCCTGATGAGCACGGTGCAATTTTCTCAGGAAGTGCGGTTGTAGATTGGAATAATACGTCGGGATTTTTTGATAGCGGCCCAGGGTTAGTTGCGATTTATACGAGTGCAGATAACTATCCTGATTCGGACCGACCTCGCCAACGTCAAAGCTTAGCCTATAGTAAGGACAACGGAAGAACGTGGGAAATATATGAAGGAAACCCAGTACTTTCTGACGTCAATATTACTGATTATCGTGATCCGAAAGTGTTTTGGCATCATGAAACGAACCAATGGCTAATGATTTTAGCTACTGGGCAAACCGTGATGATGTATACGTCTCCTAACCTAATCGATTGGGAATTTGCTAGTGAATTTGGCCATAAAGCTGGTTCACATGACGGAGTTTGGGAATGCCCTGACTTATTTAAATTGCCTATTGATGGTGATGAGAATAAGCAAAAATGGGTCATGCTCGTAAGCATCGGTGATAATCCAGAATTTAAAGAAGGTTCAAGAACGCAATATTTTGTCGGTGAATTTGATGGCACTACCTTTGTCAATGACAATTCAGATGAAGTCGTTCTTTGGCTAGATTATGGTAGAGATAATTATGCAGGGGTAAGCTGGTCTGATATTCCAGAAGAAGATGGCAGACGTATTTATATCGGTTGGATGAGTAACTGGCGCTATGCAAATCAAGTGCCAACGAAAGAATGGCGCAGCGCGATGACATTGCCAAGAGAATTATCGTTAACGTCTACTGTTGATGGCGTTCGCTTAGTCCAAAAACCAGTAGAAGAAATCGATGCAATTCGAGAAGGGTCAGCAGTATACGAAGGACTTACGATTGAAAATAACAATTCTTCTTATGACCTTAGTGAACTAACAGAAATTACGGTTGAATTTGAAAAACAAAACGGAACTTCATATGGTCTTGTTATTCAAAGTTCTCCAGAAGAAAAGATCCTTATTAGCTATGACGTTGCAAAAGAACGGTTACTCGTTGACCGAACAGTTTCTGGAGACAATAGCTTTTCAGAATCATTTGCTATCGTTCAAGAAGCACCGTTGAAGATGAAAAATGGTAATCTCAAACTACAAATCTTTGTTGATACCTCTTCTATTGAGGTGTTTGCCAATGATGGAGAAGTTGCCGTTACTAGTTTATTTTTCCCAAATGAGACAGCGAAACAAGTAAGTTTGTTTTCAAAAGAAGGCAGCACCAATGTACCAGTTTTAAAATTAACGGAACTAGCTTCGATTTGGGGTAAGTAATTGAGTGAATTTCATAATTCTAATAAACTAGCCACATCCATCTATATCTAGTTGAGAACGATTTAACTCAACTAGATGTAGCTTCCTAGTGGCGTTAAATAAGGATGATGAAATTCATTTAATTGTAAAAATATGAAAAGCTCTAATCGAATTTTTGGGTTAGAGTTTTTCATTTATAACAGAGAGTGAGAGGAGAAACAAAGCGAATGAATGAAGACAAAAATACTACTTTACTATTATCAAAATGGTCTTTTAGCGAAAAAGAAGGTAAGGCAACGGTAGATGAAGTGACTGATATAAAGGATTCGGTTCATTATAATTTTGATGATGCCATGTTTCAGCCGAAAAGAATACTTAAGCGTAGAAAAGGCATTCATGGCAACGCAATGTGGTTTGATGGTTTCTCTACTTATGTACAACGTAAGCAAGAGGACTTCAAATTACCTACAGAATCTTTGACGATTTCTGTATGGGTGGCGCCACATGCTTTTGGTGGGATTGAGGACAAACGTTTGACGGCACTAATTAACCAGCATCAACTAGAAAATCAAAAAGGCTTTATCTTAGGGTTTCATAAGCATGGTGCACTTTCGTTCCAGCTAGGTCTTGAAAGTGGATGGACGGAAGTTTGGAGTGAAAATCATTTTTTACCGAAAGATCGATGGTCTCATGTAGCAGCAACCTTTGATAAAAAAGACGCTTGTTTAAAATTATACTTAAACGGCGTACTCGTTGGTAAGAAAGAAGCTGGACATGAAGAAATCATTCCTGCGGAAGTCGATTTATTAATGGGGAGAAATAACCATCCGTTTATTGTTGCCGATACGTTTGTGCTTAATGCATTCCTCGGTTTAATCGATGATGTTAGTATATATAAGCGCGCATTAACCGAAGCAGAGGTCCGCGAACAGTATGAAGCTTATTTAGAATCTTTTCATGGTGTTGTGCCAGAAATAGCAATTGAAAATATTAGTATTGATCGGAACGATTTTGCTGCGGATAAACATCGACCAAGGTTCCATGCGACAGCGCCAGGACATTGGATGAATGAACCACATGCACCATTATATTTCAATGGTAAGTACCATCTTTTTTATCAGCATAATCCTCAAGGACCTTATTGGGGGAACCTTCATTGGGGTCATTGGGTAAGTGATGATTTAATTCATTGGAGGGACCAACCTGCGGCTTTAGCTCCCAATAAAGATGAGGTAGATCCTGACGGTACTTGGTCGGGTTGTGCTCACTATGATGAAAATGGTTTACCAGTCCTCTTCTTTACTGCAGGTAATCATAGTTATCTCCCTAACCAGATGATCGGTCTTGCTAGGAGCACTTATGAAAAAGATGGTGACGTAAATTTACCGAAATGGGAAAAGCATCATGAACCAGTCATTTTTCAACCTGAAGGATTCGATTTAGATGATGATGGTTTTAGAGACCCGTTCGTCTGGA
>SKSA01000270.1 GCA_007118195.1 Anaerobacillus sp.
GAGTGTTGCTCATGAAAAGCGTTAAGATCAACATTCTATACGACGAAACTAAGCAATTCACGGTGTACGGAAATACAGAAAAAATTCAGCAAGTACTTGTGAACATTAGAGATCTTTATACGGTCGATAGATTGAGGGTTTGCCGTACGACTCATTAATACAGTTGTTCCTGCGATAGCGAATTGGTTTTAACTAGCTTAGTTTTAGAATATAGTACTTGCGATGGTGATACAAACCTCATTAATCAGAGATGGTTAGTGAGGTTTTTAGTTTTTTAAGTTTAAAATTCTTTTAATTTTCGTGAAATTGTAATATCCTATATGTATATTCAAAAAATGGAGGAATTATCCAATGGGTGGAATAGAGTCTTTGTTATTAAACTTACTATTTTTAATCGTTTTCCTTTTATTTGTACCTCTTTTTATAGAAAAAAGTTTGAAGACGCTACCAAATAAGCTAAAAAAATCGATCATTATATTTTCATTCTGTATTGCAATAGTAAGTAATATATCTTTTCCTATCACTGTTGTGGAGGGGTTTGTTTTTGATTTGCGCTGGATTCCACTTGTAATTGGTACTTTATACGGAGGAATTCCGGTAAGTATTCTTTTGTTTTCAACGACGGTTGGATATCGATTTATGATCGGTGGTACAGGGGTTATCCCGAACCTTATTGTTTGTCTTATTCTAGTAACCTTATCAATTTTACTTATTAAAACTTTTAAAAACTCAACAAAGAAGAAAAGAATTTCAATGGTCACTAGTTTATCATTACTAGCAGGTTTTCTACAATTTTTGATTTTTTACAAGGTATATCATTTACCAATAAGTGTTATGGAACTTCTCGGTTATTCAGTATTACTAGTTTTTTCTGCTTTTATCGTCATCTATACGTTAGAAATTATTAGAGAAGAAAATATGATTAACGAAAAATTGTTTGAAGCTGAAAAAATGAAGATCGTAAGTCAATTGGCTTCTTCTATTTCACATGAAGTACGTAATCCACTAACGGTCGTAAGAGGTTTTTTGCAAATGATGGAACAAACAGAAATGTCCCGTTACGAACAAAAAAAGTTTTTGAAAATTTCAATGGATGAAATTGACCGCGCTAATCTCATTATTGGTGACTATTTATCTTTTGCAAAACCCACTGAACAAAATATGGAGATTCTCAATTTGAAAAAAGAATTTCAACGAGCGATAGAAATGATTAAGCCGTTAGCGAATATGAACTCTGTTGAGGTACATACAAAAGTAGACTCTTATTACATAAACGGAAAATCACAACTTTTACAACAGTGTTTATTAAATATTTTTAAAAATTGTATTGAAGCTATGCCGAACAATGGAAACCTTTTCATTGAAACAATAAAAAATAACAATATAGTTTACATTGTCATTGAAGATAACGGCCAAGGAATGACAAAAGAACAGTTAGATAGAATTGGAGAGCCGTATTTTACAACGAAAGGTAATGGTGGTACGGGCCTTGGAATGATGACAGTGATGCGAATTGTAGATATGTTAGATGGCAGAATACATATATCAAGTGAACTAAATAAAGGGACCAGGTTTGAAATCTCTATACCGGTTGTTGAAAAAGAAAAGCATCAGAGTGCATAATAAAAAAATTCCCTCTTCATAGAGCGTGCGTCTATTGCAGAGGGATTTTATATAATCTATAACAGCTTAGAAAGGGCGTTATTAGCAAGGTTTATATCATTTTGAAGTAACTCTTGTAAATCATATGATGGATAATAGCTTCTCTCAACCAATAAGAGAATCACATTTCTTAGTAGGATTTTCTATATATTCCATGTATACTACAAAGAAGAAATTTACATAGAAAGAGGTAGCTTAATAATGAGAAAATTCCCGTTACAAAAAAGAAACATAACGAATAGCCGGCTTGTATTCGGCTGTATGGGGTTAGGTGGTGGTTGGAACGATAATCCGATTACTCAAGAGGATATCCTACAAGCAGAACAAGCGATTGACGCAGCTCTTTCGGTCGGTATTACGATGTTTGATCATGCTGATATTTATACGATGGGTAAAGCTGAAAAAGTATTTGGAGAAGTGTTGAAGCGTCGTCCGGAGCTAAGAGAGCAGATGGTGCTACAATCGAAGTGTGGCATCCGCTTTCCAGAAGGAGATATTCCGAACCGTTATGATTTTTCCACAGAACATATTATTAATTCTGTTGATGGAATTTTAGCGAGGCTCGGTGTGGAGTCGCTCGATGTTTTATTGTTACATCGACCAGACCCATTAATGGAGCCAGAGGAAGTCGCTGATACGTTTGAGATTTTAGAAAAATCAGGAAAGGTTCGCCACTTTGGGGTCTCAAATATGAATGCCGCACAAATGAAATTATTGCAAAAATACTGTTCCGCTCCACTAGTTGTTAATCAAATAGAAATGAACTTACATAAATTAGACTGGCTTGAACACGGAGTATTAGTTAACCAGCAAGCTGGAGCAAACGTTAATTTTTCAGATGGGATCATTGAGCATTGCCAGCTTGAAGATATTCAAATACAAGCATGGGGCCCGTTAGCGAAAGGGATTTATTCAGGTAGTGGAGTAGAAAACCCAACTGAGTCTTATTTAAAAACGAAGAAATTAGTAGAAGAACTGGCAGCAAAAAAAGAGACGACATTAGAGGCGATTGTTCTTGGCTGGTTAATGCGCCATCCGGCGATGATCCAACCCGTCATTGGCACAGCAAATGTTGAGCGAATTAAAAACTGTGAAGATGCATTACGTCAATCTGAACAAATGACGCGCGATGAATGGTATAGCCTTTATGTCGCTTCTCGTGGGAAGTTAATGCCATAAATTTTTAGAACGCAAAAGTAACTTTAAAATACTTTTGCGTTTTTTGTAACTTAAATGTTGTCATTATCGACTATAAATTTATATACAATACTCACAAAAGGAGAGTGATGTAGTGTTATCTTCCGTTATCATCTTAATTCCAATCATTATTATTGTTTTAATTGTTTTATTGATTGCTGGTATTCGAGGAAACTTAAATTCAGAAAAGGGTGGCGAGGAAATGATTAAAAATGTATATGTGTATATAGTATTATTTGCGACGTTAATGATGACAATTGGCGGTAGTGTTGCGGCGTTCATGGCAGTCGCTGATATTGTTGCGCCGACCCCTTACTATCAGTCGTTTGAAGAGTATAAGCGCTGGGGTGGTCCTGGAGTCGAAAAACCAAGAGTTGAAGGTGAAGAAGTAGAACAGGTATCTGAGGAGGAATTAAGAAAGAACTACGATGCGATGGTGGCATCATCGAAAGCTAATGCTGTAGAAAGAGCAAAAAATAATTTAATTAAAAGCTTCGGTTGGATTGTCATTCCGTTACCAATTTTTATTTACTTCCAACGTCAGTTAGGTAGGAAAAGGGAATAGTTAGTTTAGGGCGATGGTAATACATTCTTTAATTGGCTGATAAAGTTGCCTGTCACAGGAAAAACTTTATATATAGTTTATGAAAGCCGACCATTTTCTTGCTGTAAATCTCTAATTGATTTTAGAGGTTCGCTCGAGGAATTGGTCGGCTTTTGTTTTGTCTCAAAAATTACAGAACTTCCCGAACGTGAAAGCCCATCTCTTTTAGGTGTGGGAGTATCAGACAATAACGAAGATTGAGAGTTTTCAAGTATGTTATCATGTTACTAAATTACATCCACATAAAAGGAGGAGAAAATGCATCCATACATACTACTTATTTTTGCAATGTTGTTTTTCTCAGGCAATTTTATTGTCGGAAAGCTATTTGCAGGAACGATCCCACCATTTACATTAGCTTTTTTACGTTCGACGATGGCATTACTCGTTTTAATGCCACTTTGTTATAAACAAGTTTTTATCAATAAGCCCCTTTGGATGAAAGAGTGGAAGCCTTTAGTCGCAATTGCTACAAGCGGGTTAGTGCTTTTTAATGTTTGTTTATATTTATCCGTAAATTATACAACGACCGTCAATGCGGCAATTGTGGATGCGTTAACCCCAGCAGTCGCAGCTTTATTAGGGTTTATCATTTTAAAGGAAAGACTAAGCAAAGTTCAATGGTTTGGAATTATTTTATCTTTTATTAGTATTGTTTTCATTATTACAAAAGGCAGTTTGAGCGTATTACTCACCTTTTCGATTAATAGTGGCGATTTGATTATGTTATTAGGAATCGTTTTTTGGGCATTTTATTCAATTTTTATAAAAGTACACGGTGGTAAATTTCCAGTTTTAAGTGGCCTTGTCGTCACTATGGTCATTAGTGCGCTCATTTTACTTCCGTTTTCAGGATATGAATTTATACAAAATGGAAACTTTTTTGCAGACCTTCATTGGCAAGGCTATCTCGGCCTTCTTTATATCGGAGTGTTTCCATCTGCATTGGCTCTTCTTTTTTGGTATCGAGCCGTTGATGAAGTCGGGCCTAGTAAAGCATCGGTGTTCTTTAATCTAGTTCCGGTTTTTACGAGTGTATTAGCGATCCTATTTTTAGGAGAACCTTTTACACTGATTCATTTATTTGGCGCTACGTTCGTTTTAATTGGAGTGTACTTATCAACGAAAACTCCGAAAAGTAAATTGAAATCGAATACAAACAGAAACGAAAACGTTGTCTAATAACAGTAAAATACATATGTATAATAGACAGACCTACGTTTTAAAAAAAAATACGCCCACAGTTGGGGAAATACGCACGGAAAAATAAAAATACGCATAGAAATATAAAGTTTACGCACGAAA
>SKSA01000231.1 GCA_007118195.1 Anaerobacillus sp.
ATAAAATTTTTCAAATAGCAGCAGTTAGTCGATGAGACTGTATGCTTTCGCCAATAAAGACTTGGCAATAAGCAAGGTGCTCTTTATAAAAAGGAGGTAACAGTATGGTGAAGTATAAAGCTCCAAAAGTTATTGAGTATTCAATAAAATCGATTAATTTTGTGACAGGAATAATTATGATTTTATTGACGCTCGTTGTCTTTATAGAAGTTTTGAGTAGGTACTTATTCAAACTTCCGCTAGCATATTCTGGAGAATTGACAAGTTTGTTATTCCCATGGATGATTTTTCTAGCTGCGATTGCAGTCACGAAAGATGAGGGACATTTATCTATTAATTATTTTAGAAATTTAATGCCGAAGTTAGGGCAAAAAATTGCACTTATTATTACAAAATTAATTATGATTTATTTCTCGGTTTTTATGGCGATTTCTAGTTATCAATTATCTGAGGTGGTTGCTAACCAAGTCATGCCAATGCTTAGAATTTCGCGGATGTGGCTTTATATATCGGCAACGATTGCGTTCGTAGGAGTAACGATCATTCTTATTTATCAACTTGTATTAATTGCGACAAACAAGATGGAAGTACCGCGAGAGGAGGATTTATATGATTTGGATCATGATAGCTAGTTTTTTCTTTATGCTCATATTTGGTGTACCTATTGCCTTTGCTATGGGTACCTCGGCTCTAATGTATATCATGATAGAGGGAATTCCTCTCTCTATGGTAGCTCAAAGGTTTTTCTCAAATACACAGTCCTTTGCATTCTTGGCGATTCCGTTTTTTATTTTAGCTGGGAATTTTATGGTGCATGGCAATATTGCTCAAAGAATTATTAAATTAGCCGATTCATTAGTTCGTCAATTGCCAGGTGGATTAGGTTGCGTATCAGTTGTGACAAGTATGGGGATGGCGGGAGTATCAGGTTCTTCAGTGGCGGATGCGGCTTCAACAGGAAGTGTTCTTATCCCTGAAATGAAACGAAAAGGTTACTCGTCCTCTTTCTCAGCGGCGATCAATGCATCAAGTTCAGTAGTTGGGATTATTATTCCGCCAAGTAGTACAATGATCATTATCGCATGGTTAGCCAATATGTCAGTAGCAGAAATGTTTTTGGCTGGTGTTGTTCCGGGGATCATGATTGGTCTCGCTTATTTAGCTTTAACCGTGTATATATCTATAAAAAGGGGATACCCGAAAGAGAGTAAACCAACGTTAGTTGAAATCCTTAAAAATATTCGAAATGCAATGTGGGCACTTATTTTACCGATTTTCCTTATATATGTGATTGTTTTTGGAATTGCAACTGCAACTGAAGGTGCTGCGTTAGCGGCTGTTTATGCATTTATTGTTGGTGTATTTGTGTATCGCACATTAACATTTAAAAAGATAGTTAAATCGATCAAAGAAACGGTTTATGGAACTACGGTTGTCATGTTAATGGTCTGTACATCGATGATCTTCACGTGGGTATTAATTTCAGAAGGTATTCCAAAGATGATCGGTGACTTGTTATTAGGATTAGGGTTATCAGATTGGATGCTATTACTAGTTTTAGTTTTAATTATGCTAATGGCTGGAATGGTAATGGAATTAGTCCCAAATCTATTCTTATTTATTCCTATTTTCTTTCCAATTGCGACTAGTATAGGTATGGAACCAATGCACTTTGCGATTGTCATGCTTTGTTCACTAGCACTTGGTTTATTTACACCGCCGGTTGGTTCGACATTATTTATCTCATGTCACTTGGCGAAAGTAGATATGGAAAAAACAGTTAAAGACATACTCCCTTATTTTATAGTCGGTGTGTTCGTTGTATTACTAATTACATTTATACCATCATTAACTCTTTGGTTCCCGAGTTTATTTATGAATTAAATTTTGTATGTAAATAAAATGACGGTCGACTTTTCCGAACAAGCCTCTAAAGCCGGAACGGCTTTACAGTGCAGTGAGGGATATCGACCGACATCTTTTCATATTATATGGTCACGGTGCATCGTCATGAAGGTTTTGTAAGACAAGCTAAAAAAGTAACTAACTTTACATGGGAGAGAGGACATTTATGTTGGATTATGTTTACGAAAGACTCACTGAACTATTCCCGGAAATGGTAGAAAATAGACGATATTTTCATAAGTATCCTGAACTTTCATTTAAAGAGGTCAATACACCAAAGAAAATTGCAGAGTATTTGCAAGAGTTAGGAATTGAAGTTCGCACAAATGTAGGTGGACGTGGAGTAGTTGGTAAAATCGTTGGCGGAAAATCAGGGAAGACAGTAGCCATACGTGCTGACTTTGATGGATTACCAGTTCAAGATGAGAAAGAAGTGTCTTATAAGTCTCAGATCCCCGGTGTTATGCATGCTTGTGGGCATGATGCTCATACTGCCATTTTACTTACAGTTGCGAGAGTCCTTCATGAATACCGAGAGTCTTTATCAGGAAATGTAGTTCTTATTCATCAGTTTGCTGAAGAAGTGTCACCAGGTGGTGCGAAAGCTATGATTGAGGACGACTGTTTAGACGGAGTTGATGTCATCTTTGGTACACATTTATGGTCAACCGTTCCGGTTGGTGAGGTCAAGTATGGAATTGGTCATTTTATGGCTTCTTCAGACCGTTTTGAAATTGAAGTGAAAGGTAAAGGGGGGCATGGCGCTTCTCCTCATGAAACAATAGATTCAATTGTAGTTGGAGCAACGATTGTTAAGGAAATTCAGCAAATTGTTAGTCGTAATATAAATCCATTAAAACCGGCAGTGGTGTCAGTCGGTACCTTTCATGCTGGTGAAACGTTTAATGTAATAGCAGATCATGCCAAGATTACCGGGACAGTAAGAACATTAGATACTAGTGTTCAAGAATTGATAATTGATAGACTTGAGAAAATTGTCAAAGGAACATGTGAAAGTGTTGGTGCTGAGTATAAATTAAAGTACGAAAAAGGTTATCCGCCTGTTTTTAACCATGAAGCAGAAACCGTTTTTTTAGCGGACTGTGCAAAAAAAGTGGTTGGAACTGCAAAGGTGAACGCAATGGAGCCCCTGATGGGTGGGGAAGACTTCGCTTATTACCTTCAAAAGGTTCCGGGCACGTTTTTCATAACCGGTGCAGGAAATGCCAAAAAGGATATTGTTTATCCTCACCATCATCCGAAGTTTGATATTGATGAAGATTCAATGTTAATTGCAGCTAAAGTATTCGTAACATCAGTAATAGAATATTTACAAAAAAATTAAATAATGTGCATCGAAAAATGGTTCTCTTGTGAGAAAAGCATTCAATCTAATGGAGGTTTTTAATATGGATAACGTATTCTCTAGAGAAAGATTACTAGCAGATAAACTGCAATGTAAGGAATTTACGGGGATAGATGTTATAGAATTTACGAACCGCCTATCGGAAATGGCGGAAATAGGTGTAACCGCAGAAGGGGGAATTTCCCGCTTTCCTTATACAGAGGCAGAAAAAAATGTGAAAGAACTATTTAAAATGTGGCTAGAAGCGGCTGGTCTAAAAGTAAGGGAAGATTCGATTGGAAATATTATTGCCCGTTTTGAAGGTCAAAATCCAGATTTGCCAGTTGTCATGACTGGGTCGCATTTAGATACGGTTCCTAATGGTGGCGCTTTTGATGGAGTCCTAGGATGTTTAAGTAGTTTTATGGCCATTGAATCTCTTATTAAGCAAAACAAACGTCCATTAAGATCGATTGAACTTGTCGTGTTTGTCGATGAGGAAGGTTCAAGGTTTAATCATGGATTATTTGGTAGCAGGGCAATGTTAGGCGAAGTGAACGAAAATGATTTAAATAAATTTGCAGATGATCAGGGGATCTCCCTAGTAGATGCGATGAATAAACAAGGGTATGATCCGAGCGATATAACTTCTGTGTATCGCGATGTTAGCGATATTCACGCCTTTATTGAATTGCACATTGAACAAGGAAGAATCCTCGAATATGAAAAAAAAGATATCGGAATCGTAAGTGGGATCGTAGGTTTAACTAGAATAGTCTTTACTTTTTATGGAAATACGGATCACGCAGGAAACACTCCAATGAATATGAGAAAAGATACAGTAGCTGCGGCTAGTGAATTTATTTTTGGTGTTGAAAAGTTACCAAGTAAATTTAGTGATACGGCTGTAGCGACGGTTGGAAAGATAAATGTATTCCCTAATGGTACAAATGTTATTGCAGGTAAAACAGAACTTACTGTAGACGTTCGGGATATTTCAGAGAACTCCCTTAACGATCTTGTTAAAGACATTAAAGAGCTTGGTAATAAGATTGCAAACGAAAGGTCTTTAAAGTTAGATGTAAAGTGTGGTGATGTGATTTCTCCAGTACTAATGTCACAGGAAATTCAAAATGTGATTAGAGCATCGGCAGAAAAAAATCATTTATCATTTCGCGATATGCCAAGTGGTGCAGGTCACGATGCAATGAATATGGGAAGGTATGTACCGACTGGGATGATTTTTGTTCCAAGTTATGAAGGGAAAAGCCACTCTCCAAAAGAATGGACATCACTTCCTGATTGTATTAATGGAGTAGCGATATTAAAGGATACTCTTTATGATTTAGCCAATCAAAAGGTTTTAATCTTTCCTTAATAAAACGTTACTCGGTTTTAATCGTGTTGTAACAGTTTTGAAATATAATAAGAGTATTATAAAGGTAAGTAATTGACCCCCTTTTTTATATACTTTCTTATGGCACGAATATTCGATATTCGTGCCACTTTTTTATG
>SKSA01000061.1 GCA_007118195.1 Anaerobacillus sp.
AGCGAACTCGTTTCAGCAAGCTGAAACATCGAGAAATCAGATGGAGTCTCGACTCCACCTGATTAAAAGTTCCCACCTACGCTACGCGTTGAGGTGGGGGTCTATACCCCTTAAACCATTTAAGGATAAACAAACAAAAAAACTGGCATCTCAAGAGACACCAGTTTTTTTCAAGTAAAACTTTATTACCCTAAATATGCTTTTAACATCCATACATGTTGCTCTAAAGATGTTTTAATACCGATAAACATGTCCGCAGTTGACTCGTCACCATCTGCTTCTGCAAGTTCAATCGTCTCATTACAGTTAGCAATGATTTTTTCGAAGTCTGCAGCAAGTACTGCAACCATTTGTTTTGCATCTTCGTTATTTGATGCTTCTTCAATCGATGAAGCTTCTAAATATTGTTTTAACGTTGCAAGAGGTTTTCCTTCAATTGTTAAAATGCGCTCTGCAATTGAATCAATATACGTTGCTGCTTCTGTGTAATATTCTTCAAATTTCGCATGTAGTGTGAAAAATTCAGGTCCTGTTACGTACCAGTGATAGTTATGGAGTTTCGTGAATAACACGTTCCAATCTGCTAATTGAGTATTTAGTGAGTTGATTAGTTTTTCATTTGCCATTTTTAAATAACACTCCTTAATTCTTTATTGGTTTCATAGTAACATAGATTATAATAAATATCAAATGATAATCATTATAAAAATATCCTCTTGTTACACATATAAGATAACCTGAAACGACCTTATCAAAACATCTTTTCAAAAATTACCTCTACATATATTTCTACATTATTACTTAATTCCCTTTATTTTTCCGAAAAAATATATGACACATATCATATATGCAAACGTTATCATCTTCTGTAAAATTATAATTAGGCTAAATTATAATCATTACACACTAATACTTGGTAAAAAAAAGCATCCGTGTATATTTACAATTTATTTAGCAAAAATCTAAAGAAAAAGGAATTGAGTGCATGAGTAACAAAAAAATAGCATGGGTGACTGATAGCACAGCATTCATTACAAAAGAATTACAAGATAATCCTAATGTTTACGTTATGCCTTTAGCCATTATTTTCCCAGATCGTACGTTTGAAGATGGTGTTGATTTAACAACTGAAGAACTTTATTCAAGAATTAATAGTGCTAAAGAAGTTCCAAAGACATCACAACCCCCAGTAGGGAAATTTGCTGAGATTTACGAAAACCTTAAGGCCGAGTATGATCATGTGATCGCAGTACACGTATCAGGAAAATTAAGTGGCACCATTGAAAGTTCAAGAGCAGGTATGGAGATGGCTGCTCTTGATGGAGAGATTGTCGATTCACAGTCAATGTCCTATACAATTACAACATTGCTTAATAAAGGAATGCAATTGGCGGAACAAGGCATAGATTATAAAGATATTGCTGCTACCCTGCGCGAGGAAGCGCTTCGTTCTGAGAAATATGTACTTTTAGGTAGCTTAGATCAATTTCATAAAGGTGGCAGAATGTCTAAGACTCAGTTCCTTTTAGGAAATCTGCTACAAATCAAACCGATTATTACCATTAAAACTACAGGCGAATTTGACCTTTTCCAAAAAGTTCGTTCTGAGAAAAAAGCTGTTAATCGGCTGATTGAATTACTTACAGAAGCTACTGAAAAGCATAATATCACTGAAGTGCAAATTATGCACGGCAATGTATTAGAAAAAGCTTTGGTTGTAAAAAAGAAGATTGAAGAAAAGCACCCTAATTTAAATATCGTTGTTGGAGAAATAAGTTCAACCATTGCCGTTCATGCTGGCGAAGGAACTGTAGCACTTATTTGGCATAACGAACCAAAATAAAATACAAAAACGCCCATAATATCAGATTACTGATTATTATGGGCGTTTCATTTTCTCTTAAAAAAATTACTTGTACATCAATTTTGTCAATGCTCTTGCAATTACAATTTACGATATTGAATTTCTTTAGGGTTTAAACCGTTCCCTAAAGTTCGATAAGCTGCATTTCCATGAGGATCAAACAACTCATTTTTTTCATGATAGACGCGTGGCGTTTTATAAAGTGTCATTAAAGCTCTAGCTAATGACATTTGATGATAGCGCTCTGGCCATTGCTTTAAAATTTCTTCTTTTACTAGCGGATAATATTTTGGGTTCATCGCCGGAAAAAGATGATGCTCCGTATGATATGAAAAGTTGAAATTTAGTACATCAACCCATTTCGGCACTGTTACTGTTAAACAATTAGCCAATGGATCATTTACGTCAACAAGTGGATTTAAGCGGTGATTTGTTGAAATATATCCCATGACAATAAAGTTCGCAATCAGTAAAGGCAAAAGAAAGGCAAAAAACCACTTTACTGGACCGATTAAAAAGAGTAACCCAATCCATGATGCCCATGGTAATAACAATTGAAATACAACTGCTGAACGATTTTTACCATTAAATTCTTTTAAATATAGCTTAAACATATTTAACGAATGTAATGAAAATTGAATCGCTAAAAAGAGAAAACCGAAAAGAGAACGCACCGATAGCGGTAATTTGTATACCGAACGTACGATAAAGTTTTTTGTAGCTTTATTGACAGTTGGCCAAGCATCTGGGTCTTTAGCCTCATCTTGAGTATGGACGTGATGCTCAATATTATGCCATTTACGCCATAACCGTGGACCTGTACAAAGCGGCCAAAAGAAAATGGCTCCTAAAAAGTTTCGTAACCATGGGGTTCTTACTACAGTCCCATGCAAAATCTCGTGTCCTAAAAAACCCATTGAAGCATAACTGAAGCCTAGTACAACTGCAATAACGATATTTACAATTGGGGACAACTGGAATGTAATTAATGCACTTAAACTAGCGAATACAACCACAAGGTAAGCTAGTCCACCTATTAGTCGAGTTGGAGCTGGTTGAAACGCTTCCTTCGGTAATGACGGAGAAACTCGTGCTGCATACCAGCCAAACGTCTTTAGTTCTTTCATTTTATCGTCTCCTTCTTGATACGCATTTCATTTTTTTACTATAAACACAGTATTAATATGAAATAATCATATCAAGATTTCCGCTCATTTACAACATGTTTTTATTACCAGGTACTAATAATTGGTTTCAATTCAGACCATAGGAGTTATTGAAGCTTTTTAATACAGTCCATAAAGGCTTCAGGATCAGAACGAACGTAAAAAGGAAATACACCTTGATTTGTATGTAAGTACAACGTTCCAAATGAGTTTGTTTTCGTTTTTCGATACGACACATCTAGGATCGCTTTTAATTGAAAGGTTTTAAAAGGGGTGACTAACTTCGTTTCATACAAATATAAATAATAGTTTTTTTCAATATACTTTTGTTCGATCCCATCAATTTCTCTTAAAACCTTTACAAAAGGTTGTTCATAGATTAAAGACAATATATTTCATCCTTTTTTTGGAGTTTTTTCTATAATACCATTTTCAACGATATGTTACATAACGGTTTAATAAAAGGAAATGCTATGAAAAAAGCACAAATAGCTTTTAGAGTTCAATCATTTTACCTTTTAAAAAACGGAATTGGAATTGAGGAGGTTTCTTCATGAACTTAAACCCAGCGTTAATGGAAAAATCATTTTGTTTGAATGAATATGACGTGTTACAAAGAGTTGTTCTATGTGAACCAAAATATATGACGATTCGTGATGTGATTAATGATACGCAAAAGCATTTTCAAAATGAAGGAATACATATTCAAAAAGCGATGGAGCAACATAATCAACTTGTTCAAACTCTAAAGAACAACGGGATTGATGTTATCTTATTACCCCCTGCCAAGAAATACCCTGAACAAGTATTCACTCGTGACATTGGCTTTACTCTCGGTCAAACGATTTTTGTTGCAGATATGGCAGCACCTATTCGAAGTGGCGAAGAAAATATTTTTAAAGATTGGTTGCAAGGGGAAGAGATTTCTTACTACAACATTATAGGTGACAATATCGAAGGTGGAGACGTTATCATCGATGGCAATAATGTATATGTAGGAATTAGCGATCGTACAAATGAATGGGCAATTAATCATTTAAGAAGTTTACTCCCTACATATAATGTGACTGCCATTCCTTTTCATGAAAAATATTTACATTTAGATTGCGTATTTAACATTATTTCGCCCACAGAAGCACTGATCTTCCCTGGTGTAATTAGTAAAACTGAAGAAGAAATGATACGCTCACGTTATGATTTAATTCCTGTTTCTGAAGCTGAACAATTTACATTAGGAACCAACGTCCTTTCAATAGGCAACAAAAAGATATTGAGTCTCACTGTTAATAAGGGGGTTAATGCTGAATTGAGAAAAAGAGGCTATGAAGTTATTGAGGTCGATATTACTGAGATCATTAAGTCAGGTGGTTCGTTCCGCTGTTGTACATTGCCGATCTTAAGAGGTCATTAACTAAAAGCCGTTATGACACCGCAAGTGCTCCTGCGCTCCGGACATGATGATCCGTTATTTTATAAAATCTCCTTCTTTTTCGGTGGCTTACGGACATACGTCCGCTAATCCGTTTAAATAAAGCAAAAATGAGCGTTTTTCACTAATTAGCGGAAGTATGTCGATAAATTTATAAATAAGCGGATTTCAACAAAATAAGGGATCGTATGTCCGTCAAAGAACCTAAACCCCACGTAATAAGGCATCCTCTCAGAGGATGCCTTTAATTTTATAGTTTCAATTATGCTTTATTAACGTTAGCTGCTTGTG
>SKSA01000307.1 GCA_007118195.1 Anaerobacillus sp.
ACAGTACTTCATGCTCCGTTAATACCGCATACTCCATCCATAAACCGAGAGATTCCGAAAGAGAGTATGCTTCTTTTTCAGGTTTAAAATGAGTTTTTAACGTCTGATTTTCGAAAACCATTTCGTGCCAAATAAAGTTTTCTAACGGTGTATCAAGCTTTACTTGTTCTTCCTTCATTGATGCTAAAAAATATATAAAAGGAGCTAATAAAAGTAATATACTAATTACAATCCATGTTTTTCGTTTTTTCATTATTCATTGCTCCTACTACAGAATTCATCAAAATCATTATTGAAATGATGTGAAATAACAAAAAGCCAATTTCAAAGTCTTCAGCAACTTTTCAATCTTCTATTTCAATTATTTAGTCACTACATATTATGCAGCGAATCTTTATTTATAAACCTTCTTGATTTAAAGTAACCTAAAGAAATCTTAAACTCGCCTATAGAAAAACTTAAAACTTTATATTTGAACTACGTCAACTAGACCGCAAGTATAATTAATTATACATAACATGCAAAAAGGCCACCCGTAGGATGGCCTTATGTTTGTGAATTTTTCACACGGTGTCAGGCACCTGAATTATTTTTTCCCCTTCTGGCTTTGCTTATAAAACTCATGAAACAACTTCATCAAGGCGCGCTTTTCAATTCTTGAAACATAACTTCTTGAGATGCCGAGTTCCTTTGCGATTTCCCTTTGTGTTCGTTCTTTTTTCATATCAAGACCGAACCTACCGATAATGACTTCCTTCTCCCTGTCGTCTAAAATATGGATATATTCATACACTTGCTTCTTTTCCATTTTAAGCTGGATCGTATCAACAACGTCTTGTGTATCTGCTTGAAGAACATCGATAAGAGTGATTTCATTTCCTTCCTTATCTGTTCCAATCGGGTCATGAAGCGAAACATCTTTTTTTACTTTCTTTAAAGCGCGTAGGTGCATGAGTATTTCATTTTCAATACATCTTGCTGCATAGGTAGCTAACTTCGTTCCTTTTCCACTTGAATAACTATCAATTGCTTTCATTAAACCAATTGTACCAATCGAAATTAAATCTTCATTATCTTCTCGGGTGTTTTCGAACTTTTTTACTATATGTGCTACAAGGCGAAGGTTGTGCTCAATAAGGCGATTTCTTGCTACTTCGTCTCCTTCCTGCATAAGTTTTAAATATCGTTTTTCTTCTTCGTGTTTTAAAGGTTGTGGAAACGCATTGTTTTTCACAAAGGAAACAAAGAAGAAAATTTCTTTAATGAAATAGCTAAGTGCAGCTATAATACTAGACATACGCTCACCTCCAAAGGCATTTATATTATCTTTATGTCGAGATGAGCTTGTGTGTGTCTGTACACTTAATATTAAATAAGCCTTATTTTGTAAGTGAGACAAATTTTTAGGATCAGGTTCTAATATTAAGTAAAAAAAATTAAAAAAATTTTTAGTTTTTTTATATAAGGTATTACATAATCAAATCCTTCGTTCTCCCTTATAATATAAAGACTATTGTATATGCAGCCTTCTATTTAAATTATTCCAGTAAAATCTTATTCTTTTAAATATTCTTAAAATTCTCAAATTTCTAAAAGTAGGTCTTGAAAGCGTTTTCTTTTTGGTGTAAATTTTAATAAGCAGGGTAAATATTTTTTAAAAAAGGAGGGAACAAAATTCAGAATTACTTTTTATTGCAGTAAGTTGGAACTTATTTTTTATCCTAGACCGAACGTTTGCTTAGAATAAAAAAATTAGGGGGAGTCTTATCATGAATGCTCATAAGAAAGAAGTTTTATTTACCATTCTGATGACATTAGCGTTTTTACTTACTGCACATACAGGCCTATTATTTTCACTTTTTCCAGTAGAAGGATACATGTTTGGTTTTCCAATTATGTACATCGTCCCAATTCTACTTGGATGGTTTGGTATTCTTTTTCTGACAATCATTAGTGGGGTAATTGGTAACCGTATTGATGAAGCGATTGAAAAAGAAAACCAGGAAGAATTATCTAAACATAATAATGAGGGGGCGGTTTAGATGGAAGAGCAATTATGGCAGTTATCCAATCCTCTATTAGGGGTCTTCTTCATAATACTCACATTTGTGCTTTTTTATGTAGTAAGTTACATTTCGAACCGTCAAAGTAAAACCGTTCAAGACTTATATGTTGCAGGTGCTGGGGTAGGTCCAATTACAAATGGATTGGCGATGGCTTCAACGTATATGAGTTTAGCAACATTTTTAGGGGTAACTGCATTAATTTTACGGCTTCAAGTACCATTTATACTCGTTTGGATCCAAATGGTATTAGCTATTCCGTTAATTACAATTATATACGGGGTTTGCTTAAGAAGAATGGGAGCCTTTTCTCCAACTCACTTTATTCGAGACCGCTACGGAAAAACAGCATCGATTATCGCTGCCTTATGGATGATCTTAGTATGTTTAATGTATGCATTAGGACAAATGATCGGTATCGCAGTTACGTTTGAAACATTATTAGGAATTCCTTATATGACAGGTTTAATTGTCGGGGGATTAATCATCGTAGGTTATGTAACGATCGGTGGGATGAGTGGAGCAACAAATAACGCCGCCATTCAGATGGTTATTATTGCACTAATGTTCATCGTTCCACTCGGAGCGATTATGAAGGCAATGGGAAGTACTGGATGGTTTTTCCCACCGCTATTTTATGCCGACATGGTACCGGCGATGTTAGAAGCTTTTCCATCCTTCTTTGATTATCAGTTCTCAGTTAAATGGTATTTTGCCCTAATTCCTGCCTTTACAATCGGTGCATTAGGTCTACCTCACTTAGCGATGCGTATTTATACAGCATCTAGCTTAAAGAGTGCGCGTTCAGCGATGATTTGGTTTGCCTTTATTATCGGTCTAGTATTCTCAGCAACGTACACAATGGGGTTTGCAGGGGTTTACTTCGAACAATCAACTGGAATTATGATTGCTGATGCTGATACAGATAAATTAACGATCATCTTAAACATGGTCTATAACCCTGAATGGGTAACAGCTCTTGTAATTGCTGGGGCAATTTCAGCCGGTCTATCGACGATAAGTGGTAACTTACTAGCAATCGGTGCCCTAATCTCTCAAGATATTGTTACAACGTTAAAGCCAGATTTATCATCTAAAATGAAAGTACGTTTAGGTTATTTCTCAATTTTCTTGGGAGGTATTGCAAGTATTATCTTAGCGATCAATCCTCCTGGATTCCTCGTAGTAAGTATATTATGGGCATTTGGTTTAGCAGGGGTAACTAACGCACCACTGATTATAATGGGAGTTTGGTGGAAGGAAGCAAACCGTTTTGGTGCAATAGCTGCCTCATTAATTGGTGGTATTGTCTATGTTATCATCTCACCATTTGTTTTCCCATCAATCGTTATCGGCGGTCATGCCCTGACAGACGGCATGGGGATATCTGGGTCGATGTTTGCAGTACCGTTAAGCTTCATTTTATTAATTGCTATTTCTTACATTACAAATCGAATTCCTTCATTAAATGATACCGGTATAAGAGATGAAGTTAATAAACTCGTCGAACGAATTCATGGCTGGAGTTTAGTTAATCCTAACAGATACAATAATAATATTGGAGCATTCATCGCTTTAGCTGCTTGTTTTATCGTGATGATTTGGGCGTTAGTTCCTTGGGATTTTTAACTAATGAAAAAAACAACTGCAGTCTTATATAACCAAAACCTCTAAATATTAGGTTTACATTTTATAAATACAATATTATAGTATAAATAAGTTAATATAATGTTTGGAGAGTTGGAGACAGCATAAATATAAAAAGAGATTTCTCTTTTATATTATGTTGTCTTTTTTTATAATTTAAAAAGAGAGGCGATAGTAAAATGAGTAAGTTACTAGAAAGCGTTGTGTATGTGGCTCCACTATTAAATAAGGCTTATTTGTACGACTGTACTATATCTATAACTAACAAAGAAGAATACATAGCCTACTATCCAGGCGAGAAGTTAGATATAAAAATAAAAGTCGGTAGCTCTTTACGAGACGGAGGAATTAATGCGACCGTTATAAAAACAGGTAAACGAGTAGTACGTTCTGTATCTTCTGAAGTCTACGGTGTGCCTTATATTGCAGTAGGTTATCCACTAGTAGAAAACAATCAAGTGGTAGGCTGCATTTCAACATGTGTCCCCACGGACCGAGAAGAGTTAATTATTGAAATTGCCAACAAACTATCCTCGGTGACTAACGATATTGTTACTAATACTGAACTATTAGCTAATAGTTCGATTGAACTTGAATTTACAAGTCAGGAAGTTAATAATTCTACACAAATTGTAAAAAAAAAGGTTGAAGAGTCTTCAAAGTTTAGTGATTTGATCAAGAACATTTCTACCCAATCAAATATTTTGGGACTGAATGCTTCCATTGAAGCTGCTCGAGCCGGCAGACATGGTAATGGTTTTTCAATCGTAGCTAAAGAAATTAGAAAGCTGTCAGAGTCTACAAGTCAATCAGCTACAAATATCTCCTCACACTTGTTGGAGGTAAATGAGCTAATCAATAAAGTGTCAGAAGAAATGGAAAACACAAAAAATTTCACAGTCGATCAGTCCGCTGGGATTCAAGAGTTGTCTTCAGTGACGAACCGTCTACAGGAAATGATTGAAGAATTACGAACTTTAGCTAATAGTTATAAAGCTCAATAATTTTGAATGCTTGGCTACGAAAAAAGACATAGTATTTGTCTTTTAGAAAAGATCCTTATTAAGAGAAAGAAGAGGGTGTCCCAAAACATGTCTGGCACCGATAACCACCAAATATAGACGGATGATAAAATCTGGACATCTCTATTTAGTAGCTATGTGTGGTGATCAGACACTTACCGGACCCCCTCTTCTTTGTTTGTTTTATTTCAACCCTTCAGCAATAATCAATTCTGGTTCAGTTGAATTTTGAATATCTTCGACTGTAAAACCTTCCATTACCTCAACTAATTTCAGACCTTCTTCTGTCACATCAATCACTGCTCGATCTGTAATAATTCGGTTAACAACATTTTTTCCCGTTAACGGTAGGCTACACTTCTTTAATATTTTAGGTTCACCTTTGCGATTCACATGATCCATAATGATTACAACTCTTTGAGCACCATGAACCAAGTCCATCGCTCCACCCATGCCTTTAATCATTTTTCCCGGGATCATCCAGTTAGCTAAATCACCATTTTCAGCTACTTCCATTGCTCCTAAAATAGCTAAATCAATATGACCACCACGGATCATCGCAAATGATTCTGCACTACTAAAATAAGAAGCACCTTTGATAGCTGTCACTGTTTCTTTTCCTGCATTAATGAGGTCTGGATCAACGCTATCCTTTGTCGGATATGGTCCTATACCTAATAAGCCATTCTCAGATTGTAAAACTACTTGTTTATTGTCTGAAATATAATTTGCTACTAGTGTAGGCATTCCTATTCCTAAGTTAACAAAGAAACCGTCTTGCACTTCCTTTTCCGCACGCCGGGCAATTCGCTCACGATTATTCACTTTTTAACGCCTCCCCCAATATTTATATTGATACTACTCGCTAACAGTTAATCGTTCAATTCTCTTTTCTTGTTTACCAACAATCAAACGTTGGACATAAACACTCGGTGTATGAATTTGATCTGGTGGAAGTTCTCCAATTTCATAGAGTTCCTCAACTTCAGCAATAGTCACTTTACCTGCTGTAGCAATCATTGGATTAAAGTTTTGTGCCGTTTTGTTATAAATAAGATTTCCCATCTTATCTCCTTTTGCTGCTCTCACTAAACTAAAGTCAGCAACTAAGCCTTCTTCCAATAAGTACTCTTTTCCGTTGAATACTTTTGTTTCTTTTCCCTCAGCAATCGGTGTTCCAACTCCCGCTGGAGTATAAAAACCAGGAATGCCAGCGCCACCAGCGCGAATCTTTTCAGATAATGAACCTTGAGGAACTAACTCAACTTCAAGCTCTCCAGACAAAACTTGCCGTTCAAACTCCTTATTCTCTCCTACATACGATGAGATCATTTTCTTAACTTGCTTGTTTTGTAACAACAAACCAAGACCCCAATCATCAACACCACAGTTATTAGAAATAATAGTCAAATCTTTTACCCCTGTTTCTAATAAAGCTTTGATTAAATTTTCTGGTATTCCTACTAAGCCAAATCCCCCTACCATAATTGTTGCACCATCATGAATATCCTTTACTGCATCAACAAATGAAGTATGAATTGATTTCAACGTTCTCACTCTCCCTCATTTTTATTTATATTTATGAAAATAACAAAAAGTTGAATTAAACTGGGTAAACTGGATGTTTGCGCTCAGAGAAAACCATATACTTAGACATATACATTTCTAAACGAGTGTTTAGCTCATCGCGAAGCGAGTTAGCTGGGATGATTCCATCAATAATCATTTCTGAAGCTAATCTATAAATGTCTACATCCTCGCGATACTCATTACGTTTCTCCTCAATAAACGCCGGACGTTCTTCTTCACTTAACTGAGCAATTTTATTAGCATAAACCGCGTTTACTGCTGCCTCAGGACCCATTACTGCAATTTGAGCGGTAGGAAGAGCTAGACAACAATCTGGTTCAAATGCTGGACCAGCCATCGCATAAAGACCTGCTCCATATGCTTTCCTTACAATAATTGAGATTTTTGGAACTGTTGCTTCTGACATCGCAGAGATCATTTTTGCTCCATGTCGGATAATCCCGGCTCTTTCTACTTTCGTTCCAATCATGAACCCTGGGATATCCGCTAAAAATACTAATGGGATATGGTAAGCGTCACATAGCGTGATAAACTTTGCGGCTTTATCTGCCGAATCATGGAATAACACGCCACCTTTCATTCGTGGCTGATTGGCAATAATCCCTACAGCTCGACCGTTAATTCTTGCAAACCCAGTGATTAATTCCTGTGCAAATAGCTTTTTAATTTCAAAGAAACTACCTTCGTCAATCACTCGATTAATCAAGTCATGCATATTAAAAGGAGCATTTTGGTTTTTTGGAATAATTTGCTCGATTGATTTATCAAACTCTTTAACTGGAACAGCTTCAATTCTTTCTGGCTTTTCTTGATAACTTGCCGGAAAGTAAGATAAATATTGTCTAGCTTGGGCAATTGCATCTTGCTCATTTTTTGCAAGAACATCTCCACAACCAGATACAGAACAATGCATTTTTGCTCCGCCCATTTCCTCTAGTGATACTTTCTCACCAATGACCATTTCAGCCATACGTGGTGAACCTAAATACATAGAAGCGTTACCATCTACCATAATGACGACATCACAGAAGGCAGGAATGTACGCCCCGCCTGCAGCAGAAGGGCCAAACAACACGCAAAGTTGCGGGATTTTACCTGATAATTTTACTTGGTTATAGAAAATTCTTCCTGCACCTCTTCGACCAGGAAACATTTGGATTTGATCTGTTATTCTAGCACCTGCAGAATCCACTAAATAAATCATCGGTACTTTAAGTTTTTCTGCAGTTTCTTGAATTCTAATGATCTTTTCTACTGTTCTAGCCCCCCAAGATCCTGCTTTAATCGTAGAATCATTGGCCATAAAACAAACTGATTGACCATTAATTTTTCCCATACCAGTTACAACACCGTCTGCAGGCAATGTTTCATCCAAATTATTTGCGAGCAGGGCATCTTCAATTTGTAGTCCATCATCAAATAAGAGCTCTAGTCTTTCTCTGACGAAAAGCTTACCTTTTTCTGAATTACTTTGATGATATTTTTCTGCTCCACCTTTTTTTATACGCTCAACTCGTTCTTGTAATTGTTCATCCAATGACACTGTTAACCGCCTCCTTTACTTTCGACCGAAATTTTCAATTCTAATAATAGAGTGAATTTCATAATATCAATAATTTTGCTGCATCAACCTACATTAAATTGAGAACAGTTTCAATCAACTTGATGTAGTATCCTAATAGCGCAAAACCAACATTATGAAACTTATTCAACGCAAAATATTAAATAGATTTACTTTCGGCTTATCATTCACCTATATAATTCGGCTTTCTTTTTTCTTTAAATGCTTGCAACCCTTCAAGTCTATCTTTCGTAGGTATTGTAATCGCATAAGCAGCTTGCTCCATTGCTAATCCTGTTTGAAGATCAGCTTCATAACCTTTGTCAATCGCAAGCTTTGCTTGAGTTACAGCGATAGGTCCATTTTTACTGATTAAACTTGCCATTTCTTCTGCTTTTTCTAACAATTTCTCATTCTCGACCACATATTCAACAAGACCAATTTTTTCAGCTTCTTTAGCCGATATTCTCCGTGCTGTAAAAATTAATTCTTTCGCACGACCTTTTCCTATCAACCGAGATAACCTTTGTGTTCCACCTGCACCTGGAATGATTCCTAGTGACGTCTCTGTTAAACCGAGAAGAGCATTTTCTGATGCAATTCTAATATCGCAAGCAAGACTAAGTTCAGTTCCACCACCAAGAGCGACTCCATTAACAGCAGAAATGACTGGTTTAGGAAATTCTTCAATATCATTGATTGTTTTTCGAATAAGCGAGACTGTCTTTTTCACTTCAACGGGATTCATCGTTGCTCTCTCTTTTAAATCGGCACCTGCGCAAAAAGCCTTTTCTCCCGCCCCAGTAATAATGACACAGCGGATCGACTGATTATACTTCATATTTTCAATAATTTCTTGTAATTCATTAAGCATTTGAACCGATAATGAATTAGCTGCGTTAGGTCGATTTAATTCAATCGTCGCTATTCCATTTTCATTCAATGTAAACAAGGCATGTTTTTCCACCATATCGCCTCCAATTCTTGTCTAGCATTTACTAGATTGAACTAACATACTATGACTCGATAATTTTCTATTAAGTGCAGACTCAATAAATTGAGCTGCTTCTATTATTTTGTCTTGGTTAATATTTGTTTCAATTCCCATGCCATGAAGCATATAAAGCACATCGTCTGTAGCAACGTTGCCTGACGCACCAGGAGCATACGGACATCCACCTAAACCTCCTAATGAACTATCAAATGTTGTCATTCCCATTTGTAATGAGGCCAAGATATTAGCGATTGCCATCCCTCTCGTATCATGAAAATGAAGTGCCATTTGATCTTGTGGAAATCTCTTTAAAAATTGCTCTAACAAAACTTGAACTTGATTAGGGGTGGCGATACCTATCGTATCGCCAAGTGATAATTCTGTAACCCCCATCTCAAATAATTTTTCCGATACTTTCAATACTTGGTCAACGTTGACCTCGCCTTCATACGGGCATCCAAAAACCGTAGAAACATAACCACGAGCCGTTTTTCCTTCGCTTAACGCTTCAGAAACTACACTTTCTAAAACAGGGTATGTTTCTTCTATCGACTTATTAATATTTTTCTTGTTATGAGTTTCGCTAGCAGACATAAACACAGAAACCTCATCAACATTCGCCATAAGCGCTTTTTCCAAGCCTTTCTGATTAGGAACTAGCGCTGCATATGTGACTCCATGCTTTCTATCAATGGACGTTGCAACCTCATAGCAATCTGCTAATGCGGGAATCCATTTAGGATTTACAAATGAAGTAATTTCAATATAAGACATCCCCGAAGATGAAAGTTTATTAATCCACTCTACTTTATCTTCGGCAGTAACTACTGCTTTCTCATTTTGCAAACCATCACGAGGTCCCACTTCTTTAATTGTTACTTTTTTCGGGAACTTCATAATTTTCCCCACTCCCTTTATTCAACGATTAGAAGAACTTCATCCTCGTTAACAAAGCCACCTTCTTCGATTTTTACACTTTGAACAGTTCCGGAAACTTCAGCCGCAATTGGAATTTCCATTTTCATTGATTCTAAGATAACGACATCTTGACCTTCTTCTACTTGATCGCCCTCTTTTACAAGTACCTTCCATACGTTCCCTGCCATCGTTGCTATAACTTCAGTCATCTTTCTTCCTCCTTATCAAGCTGCTGGCAAACACTCACATACTTCGCCCGTCACCCTTTCGCTCTCGGCTCTTACCCCTATGGTAACTCCGCTGACCTCAAGGCTTCACGCCTCGTCTGACAAGCGTTTTCAATCAGCCTTCTAATTTTATAAATTATTTTTATAGATTATTTGACTAAAACACTACTTACTTTAATGAATTTCATAATTCAATATTATCGACAATAAGTATCCATATGTAGTTGCGTTAAGTCGATCGCAACTACATATAATTTGATATGTCTCAATTTAGGTGATTATGAAATTCACTCACTTAGTTTTAGATTTTGTTTTTTTCGGTAAATACTTCTCTACGAAGTTCGTTGTTGTATCACCGTTGATAAACGCTTCGTGTTCAACTACTTTTAAAAGCATTGGTATATTCGTTTTAATGCCTTCTATTTGATAGTTTTCTAGTGCAACTTTTAGTTCGTTAATTGCCGTTAAGCGATCGTTTCCAGTGACAACTAGCTTGGCAATCATCGGATCGTAAAATGGTGTTATTTTACTATTATCCTCAATCCCAATCTCATTTCTTACATTCTCTCCGGTTGGAAGTGAGATTTTTGTTATGGTCCCAGGAGAAGGAAAGAATGTAACAGGATCTTCTGCATAAATTCTTACTTCAATTGCGTGACCTGTTAACGTAATATCTTCTTGTCTGAACGGTAACGCTTCACCATAAGCAATTTTTAATTGTTGACGGACGAGGTCAACACCTGTAATCTCTTCTGTTATCGGGTGCTCGACTTGTAATCTAGTGTTCATTTCTAAAAAGTAAAAGTTCTTATCTTCATCAACAAGAAATTCAATTGTCCCTGCATTGTAATAACCAATTTCCTTTGCAGCACGTACTGCAGCTTCGCCCATTTTCCTTCTCGTTTCATCATCTAAAAATGGTGATGGTGCTTCTTCGACTACTTTCTGATGACGCCTTTGAATAGAGCATTCTCGTTCCCACAAATAAACGATATTTCCTTCTTTGTCGCCGAGTACTTGAATTTCAATATGACGCGGATTAACGATATACTTCTCTAAATACATCGCTCCGTCACCAAAAAAGTCTAGCGCTCTCTTTTGGTTACTTGCAAACGCTTTCAACAATTCGGCTTCATCATGCACAATTTGCATGCCGATCCCGCCACCGCCACTTGATGCCTTTAGCATAACCGGAAAGCCCATTTCCTTGGCCTTTACGACCGCTTCTTCTGCATCTCTTAATGGCTCATTACCACCAGGGACAATGGGAACATTTGCTTTTTCCATCGTTTTCCTTGCTTCAATTTTACTCCCCATCTTTTCAATACAAGTTGGATTAGGTCCGATAAAAACGATGCCAGCTTTCTCACATTCATTAGCAAAACTAATATTTTCTGAAAGAAGTCCATAGCCAGGATGTATCGCTTCTGCTCCTGTCTGTTTCGCTATTTCTAGTATTTTATCAACCTTTAAATAGCTCTCATTGACTCTTGCAGGTCCTAGTAAAAAGGCTTCATCCGCATTTTTTACATGTAACGAGTTAGCATCAGCTTCCGAGTAAACCGCAACAGTTTTTATACCCATTTTGCGACAAGTTCTTATTACACGCATAGCAATTTCTCCACGGTTTGCAATTAAAATCTTTTTAAACATCGACTCACCCCTTAATTGATTCTACTTTTATCCATCTTATACCTTTTTATTTCGATAATTTAATAAATTCTTCTGATTGTTCTCTTAATTTATATTTTTGAATTTTACCAGATGCTGTCATCGGATAGCTGTCACAAAAAGCGATATGTTTTGGTACTTTATATCTAGCTATTTTACCGAGGCAAAATTCACGAATTTCTTCAACTGTTGCTGTTTCTCCTTCTTTAAGCTGGATCCAGGCAACTACTTCTTCACCGTATTTTTCATGAGGAACACCGACTACTTGAACATCAAGAACCTTCGGGTGTAAATATAAAAATTCCTCAATTTCTCGCGGATAAATATTTTCGCCACCACGTATGATCATATCCTTTAAACGGCCTGTAATTTTACAATATCCATTCTCATCCATCACAGCTAAGTCACCAGTGTGAAGCCACCCTTCATTATCGATGGCACTTGATGTTGCCTCTGGATTTTTATAGTAACCTTTCATCACATGATATCCTCTAGTACATAATTCTCCTTGAACTCCGCGAGCGACTTCTTCATTCGTTGCTGGATCAACGATTTTAACTTCGACATTTGGAAGCGCGCGACCGACAGATGAAACACGTAGTTCAATAGGATCATTTGTCCTCGTTTGCGTAATAACAGGTGATGATTCTGTCTGTCCGTATGCGATCGTAATTTCATCTGCACCCATTTTACCAACGACTTCTTTCATTACTTCAATTGGACAAGGAGACCCCGCCATAATTCCAGTCCTCAAAGATGATAAATCATACTTATCGAAGTCAGGATCATTTAATTCAGCTATAAACATCGTTGGAACACCGTGAAGTGCCGTACACCTTTCTTGTTCAATCGCTGATAATACTTCTTTAACGTTAAACTCTTGCACAGGTACCATTGTAGCGCCCACCGACACACATGCTAGTGTTCCAAGGACACAACCGAAGCAATGGAAAAATGGTACAGGAATACACATACGATCTTCAGCGGTTAAGTTCATACACTCGGCAATATTTCTAGCATTGTTAATAATGTTATTATGAGTAAGCATAACCCCTTTTGGAAATCCTGTTGTTCCCGATGTGTATTGCATATTGATCGGATCATTGATATCAAGGGAAGCCATTCGTTCTGCTAGCGCTTCATCTGTTACCTCGTCCTTAAATGAAAGCACATCTTCCCATAAAAATGTACCAGGATATCGTTTTTCACCTAATACAATGACATTTTTTAAGTGAGGTAATTTTTTAGAATTTAATTTTCCTGGAACGGATGATTTTAATTCAGGAACAATTTCATAGAGCATATCGATATAAGAAGCATCTCTAAATTGTTCCATTAAAATTAACGTTGTTGAGTCTGATTGCTTAAGCAAATATTCTAATTCTGCTGTTTGGTAATTTGTATTTACCGTAACTAATACAGCCCCCATTTTCCCCGTTGAAAATTGACACGAAAGCCACTCTGGCCGATTTGTCGCCCAAATTGCGACATGTTCACCTTTTTCAATCCCTAACTTCATTAAGCCTTTGGCAACGTCCATACAATGGTTATTAAATTGTTCATAAGATAGTCTTAACCCTCGATCTGGATAAACAAGGGCATCTTTCTCAGGATTTTTACTCGCGACACTTTCAAGCAACTGACCAATCGTTAACTTAATTTCTTCCGCCATTCTAATCCTCCTCGTTAACATTAAAAATATAAAACTAGCTTTCTCCACTTAAGGAACAATAGTACTACACTTAACTCTATGAAAGAAGCTGACGAGCTATAACAATTCGTTGAATTTCAGAAGTTCCTTCTCCAATTTCCATCAGTTTTACATCCCGTAAATATCGTTCAACATGGTATTCTCTCATGTAACCGTAACCACCATGGATTTGAATCGCTTGATTACAAACTCTAGTTGCCATCTCAGAAGCAAATAACTTAGCAAAAGCCGCTTCTTTTTTAAACGGTTTATCCTGATCCTTTAGCCATGCAGCTTTTAAAACCGCATTTCTAGCTAAATCAATTTCCATAGCCATGTCAGCAAGTTTAAATTGTGTTGCCTGAAAACTTGATAATGTTTTTCCGAATTGCTTTCTTTCTTGAGAATATTTTAAAGCTGCCTCATAAGCTGCTTGTGCAATTCCAACTGCTAGTGATGCAATTGAAATTCTTCCACCGTCTAATGTATAAAGAAACTGTCCAAAGCCTTTTTGTGGATCACCAAGTAAATTGGTTCTTGGCACGCGTACGTCTTCTAAAACTAACTCTGAAGTGTTCGAACCACGAACACCCATCTTTTCGTAATTACTATTGATTGTGAAACCAGGTGTATCTGTCGGAACAATTATCGCTGAAATAATATTTTTACCGCGCTCGTCTTTACCAGTTACTGCTGTAACCGTTACCGTACGAGCAAAACCTGCATTTGTAATCCAACACTTTTCACCATTAATTACGAAGTCATCGCCATCAACAACCGCTTTCGTTTGCGTTCCTCCAGCATCTGAACCTGCATTCGGCTCCGTTAAACCGAAAGCTCCTAGTGACTTTCCTGAAGCAAGCGGTACTAAATGTTCTTGCTTTTGTTCTTCTGTACCGAAAAAGTAAAGTGGACTCGCACCTAATGAAATCGCAGCTGCATAGCTTAAACCTGTACTTCCACATGCTTTTCCGATTTCTTCAACAGCTAAAATATAAGAAATCGTATCTCCTCCAGATCCTCCATATTCTTCTGGAAACGGAATCCCCATTAACCCTAACTCTCCCATTTTTTTAAATGTTTCAATTGGAAACCTTTCCGTTTTGTCTAATTCCTCTGCCATTGGTGCAATTTCATTTTTTGCAAAATCCCTCACCATTTCCTTAATCATTTGCTGTTCTTTTGTTAGTTCAAAATTCATTATTAACTCCCCCTTTTAATGAAATGTAACTGGTTACCTATTTCCTCAAAAAAAATTCCGTTGAACAATCGCTCAGATGACATTAATAATAACTACGCTTTTATTATATTCTAAATATTTTAAATTTTAAATAACTTTTTTGAAATTTTTTATTTTTTTTTTTCAAGCAGTCTATTTGCTAAGATCAATTAAGCAAGCAAACACTTTTAAGATATAATAAAGTTATTAATGGATTGAATTTTATAATTACTTAAGAGTAGCTACATCAAACTACATGTAGTAGCGAAAAAAACATTATGAAATTCATAAAATGATTAAGGGAGAAAATAATGATGACTAGAAGAAGGTATTTAGCTTTAATCCAACAATCTGTTAAAATAGACGACATAAGCTTCGAGGAAATTTCTCCGGACTATTTATATCGAGTACATTTAAAACAAGATCAAAAGTCATTTATTATGCATGATGTAGAAATCGGACTAAATAATGCTTCTGCTGCAAAAGTAGCAATGAGTAAGTCTGCAACTTACGCTACGCTCAAGCGCGAAAATATACCATCAATTGAGCATGTATTCATTATGAATAGCTACTCAAGATTTATTTCTGGGGACTCCTTTCAATTAGCGAGAGAGTTATTTTACAAATGGGGAGAGGCGGTCGTATTAAAACAAGATAACGGATCTCAAGGGAATAATGTATATAAAATTAACAATATTGAAGATCTAATAAAGCAGTTGCAATCGATATTCTCCCTACAAACTAATGCCTCTATAAGCCCTTATTATGAAGCTATATTTGAATATCGAATTGTTACACTTCTTGGGGAACCTAAAATTTTATTAGCGAAAGAGCGGACGAATTCATGGAAACATAATTTAATCAGCGGAGCTCTTTCAAAAGACGTTGAGGCAACAAAAATTCCTCAGTTATCAAAAATGGCTAGCAAAGTAGCTAGAGCAATGGAGCTAGACTTTTGTTCAATCGATATACTTGAAACGACCTCCGGTTTGCGTGTTTTAGAAGTAAATGAACAAGTGATGCTAGATGAGTATTGTAAAAAAGATCAATGTCGCGAAGAAAAAGTTTCACAGCTATACCGCGAGGCAATTCTTGAACGTTTTGAGAGGTTGTAATATTTAACTGACATAGAATCCGCTATTTACTATGAAACCCTCGTTCTAATACACTTTTCGGACATAGTTCCGTTATTGACTTAATTTAAGTAAAAAATAGCTCTTATTTACCTAATTAAAGGAACGTATG
>SKSA01000340.1 GCA_007118195.1 Anaerobacillus sp.
ACGATAATTGTAAATTGTAAATTCTAAATTAATAAAGGGGGAAGTGTAGTGGGATTTGTTCATTTACATACCAATACGGAATATAGCCTTTTAAAAAGTGCAGCTAAAATCGACACACTCGTGAAACGAGCTAAGGAACTACAGTTTTCTGCCCTTGCAATTACTGATCAAAATGTGATGTATGGAGTTATTCCTTTTTATAAATCTTGTAAAAAAGCAGGAATAAAACCAATTATTGGCCTCGAACTTTCAGTCGTTGGGGATAACAATAATGAGGCGAAAATCATTCTATTAGCTAAAACATTAAAAGGGTATCAAAATTTGCTCAAACTTAGTAGTATTTCACAAGTTTTACCATTTAGTAATAAAAAACAAGTTGAGAAAAAGCACTTATTTACATATTGTCAAGATTTAGTTGCTATCAGTTCGCCGTATAAAGGTGAAATCCATCAAATGTTAGCAGAGGGCTTTACAGATTTAGCGATAAAAAAAATAAATGAATATCACACCTATTTTGGACCTGACTTTTACGTAGGAATCCACGATCATTTTTTAGCAGAAGAAAAACAAATAAACATGCAACTACTTCAGCTCTCTAAAAAAGAAGCAGTAAAATTAGTCGCAACTAATCAAGTCATGTACGTTGTTAAGGAAGATGCTTTAGCACAGAGGTGTTTACTAGCTATTAATACAGGAACAACGTTAAAGGAGCTTAGTAGTGAATTTAAAACTGAAGAGTACTATTTAAAGTCTAAAGAAGAAATGAACACTTTGTTTAAGCATGTTCCGCAAAGTTTAGCCAATACCGCTCAAATCGCCGACCTCTGTAATGTTGAATTGAACTTTGGCGACCAAACATTACCAAAATACCCGTTGTCAGAAGGTGAAAACGCGAAACAATTTTTGTCAAAGTTATGTTTCAAAGGATTGAAAAAACGTTACACACATATTTCAACTGAGATCGAGGAACGACTACGCTACGAACTTGCTGTTATTGACAAAATGAACTTTAACGACTATTTCTTAATCGTTTGGGATTTTATGAAATTTGCCCATGATAATGAAATAGTAACAGGACCTGGCCGGGGTTCAGCTGCCGGATCACTTGTTGCATACGTTTTAAATATTACAAATGTTGACCCAATAAAGTATGATCTATTATTTGAGCGCTTTTTAAACCCTGAGCGGATCTCAATGCCAGATATCGATATCGATTTTCCAGATACTAGGCGAGAAGAAGTGATTCATTATGTTTTTGAAAAATATGGGAAAAATCACGTCGCGCAAATTATTACGTTTGGTACGTTAGCAGCGAAAGCAGCACTAAGAGATATCGGTAAGGTAATCGGAATTCCTTTAAAGAAAATTGATGGAGTTGCCAAACAAATCACGTCTCGTCCTAATATAACCATTGAAGAGGCTGTTCGGGAAACCCCTTCGTTAAAAGCACAATTGAATGGTGATGAAGAAATGAGAAACTGGTTTGGGCTTGCCAAAAGAGTAGAAGGGATTCCTCGCCACGCCTCTACCCATGCAGCTGGAATTGTCATTAGTGAACAGCCTTTAACAAATAATGTCCCATTGCAACTTGGGTCTTATGATGTGTTGTTAACTCAATATCCGATGAATGCATTAGAAGAGCTTGGTCTATTAAAAATGGACTTCCTCGGCTTAAGAAACCTTTCATTTATCGAAGAAATTATGAACCACGTTGCTCGTATTGAAGATAAGAGAATGGACCTTAGTGATATTCCGTTTGACGATGATAAGACATTTCAATTGTTAAGTAAGGGAGATACGACAGGGGTATTTCAGCTCGAATCACCAGGTATGAGGCGAGTTCTCTCAGAATTGAAGCCAAATGAATTTGAGGATATTGTTGCAGTTAATGCCTTATATCGTCCAGGACCGATGGAGAATATCCCTTTATACATTGCTGGAAAACATAAAAAACGAAAAGTTTCATATGTTCATCATGACTTAAAGCCTATATTAGAAAAAACGTATGGAGTTATTGTTTATCAAGAGCAAATTATGCAAATTGCCTCTAAATTAGCAGGTTTTACACTTGGTGAAGCTGATATTTTAAGAAGAGCAGTAAGTAAAAAAAAGTTGGATACGCTAGAAGGAGAAAGAGAAAAATTTGTGAAAGGGTGTTTAGTTCGGGGGTATGATCGTAAGGTTGCCAATGATGTTTATGATTTAATTGTTCGCTTTGCAAACTACGGATTTAACCGTAGCCACTCAGTCGCGTATAGTGTGATTTCTTATCAATTAGCTTATTTAAAGGCCAATTATCCGACAGCCTTTTTTGCTGCACTTTTAACAAGTGCCATCGGTGGGCAACAAAAAGTGAAACAATACATTGTTGATGCAAAACAGAAAGGTATCGATGTTCATAAGCCTTCAATCAATCATAGTGATGCTAATTTTACAATTGCTAAAAGTCGTAAAATTAATTTTGGTTTAGCTGCGATAAAAAATGTAGGGATAAAAGTAATCGAGGAAATCGTTATAGAAAGAAATAAAAGGGGTCACTTTAAAGACATCTTTGAATTTTGTACACGAATGAACAGTAAACAAATGAATAGGCGTACACTTGAAGCGTTAGTTGCTGCAGGATGTTTTGATGAGTTAGGACATCATCGAGCGGGCTTGCTAGCAACGTTAGATTATGCACTAGAGTACGGTGAAAAGGTAAAACAATTCCATCATAATGGTCAAACTGCCCTTTTTCCAGAAGAAATAACGAAGCCAAATTTTGTACAAGTTCCTCCATTCAAAGAAACGGAAAAGCTATACTTTGAAAAGGAAGTAGTAGGCTTTTATATTTCTAGTCATCCAATTGAAGGCTATTTAGAGGTACTTGAGACACATGGCAGAACAAAAATTACTAATGCGCTATTAATTCAAGAGAAAAATACCGTTATCCTTGCTGGATTGGTGGAGTCTTTAAGAGTGATAAAAACAAAAAAAGGGGAACAAATGGCTTTTTTAAAGCTAAGTGATGAAAGTGCTGAGATCGATATTATTGTTTTTCCAAAAACGTATCGAGACTATTACCAAATTTTAAAGGATGGGGCGTTAGTTTTTCTTGTCGGTAGATTAGAGATGTCAAAAGGTCGAAAACAGCTAATTGCTGAAAAATTAGAAGAGGTAAATGAAGTTAAGAAAAAGATCGTTGATAAGAGGATATTATATTTAAAAATCACCTCAAAACAAGCCCAATTACTTCAATTAAAAAGTATACTGAAAAAATATCCTGGTGAGATAAAGGTTATACTATTTTATGCAGTTGAGGATAGGTATGTCGAGTTATCTGACGACTTTAAAGTAAGTGGGACAAATCAGTGCTTAGGGGAGTTATGTAACATATTAGGAAAACAAAATGTTGTAATAAAATGCTAATAAGTATGTACACAAGGAAAACATCTGTTATAATAAAAGAGGGAGAGTGGTCTGACCACTTTTATACCAGGTTATATATCACTATTAGGGGAGAGTGGAGTATTATGGCAACATTAAGAGAAGAAGCGTTACATATGCATCGAGTAAACAAAGGGAAATTGGAAACTGTATCTAAAGTTCCAGTGCGTAACGCGAAAGACTTAAGCTTAGCGTATTCACCAGGTGTAGCAGAGCCGTGTAAAGAAATTCATGATGACGTAAGTAATGTTTTTGAGTACACGATGAAAGGAAACATGGTTGCTGTTGTTTCTGATGGTACAGCCGTACTAGGATTAGGAAATATTGGACCAGAAGCGGCACTTCCAGTTATGGAAGGAAAAGCATTATTATTTAAATCCTTTGCTGGTGTTGACTCTTTTCCAATTTGTTTAGCAACCACGGATGTAGAAAAAATTATTGAAACTGTAAAACTTCTCGAGCCAACTTTCGGTGGAATTAACCTAGAGGATATCGCTGCTCCAAATTGTTTCGTTATTGAAGAACGCTTAAAGAAAGAATGTAATATCCCTATATTCCATGATGATCAACATGGAACGGCAATAGTAACTGCAGCTGGTTTATTAAACGCATTAAAGCTAACAGGAAAATCAATTTCAGAAGTTAAAGTTGTCGCAAATGGCGCTGGTGCAGCTGGAATTGCTTGTGTTAAATTAATGCAACGTATGGGCGTAAAAGATGTAATTCTTTGTGATACAAAAGGTGCGATTTATGAAGGCCGTCCGGTTGGTATGAACCCAGTTAAGGATGAAATTGCTCAAGTGACAAACCGTGAAAAACTACAAGGTTCCCTAGAAGATGTGATTAAAGGAACAGACGTATTCGTCGGTGTTTCTGTAGAAGGTGCGTTAACGAAAGAAATGGTTCAAAGTATGAATCCCGACCCAATCATTTTCCCAATGGCAAACCCAGTTCCAGAAATTATGCCTGAAGATGCAAAAGAAGCTGGAGCTAGTGTTATTGGTACTGGCCGCTCAGACTTCCCGAACCAAATTAACAACGTACTAGCATTCCCTGGAATTTTCCGCGGTGCATTAGATGTTCATGCTACAACGATTAACGAAGAAATGAAAATTGCAGCGGTGGAAGCGATTGCAAGTTTAGTGTCTGACGAAGACCTTCATGCTGATTACGTTGTTCCTGCACCGTTTGATGCACGTGTTGCACCAGCGGTTGCTAAAGCAGTAGCGAAAGCTGCAATGGAAACAGGAGTTGCTAGAAGAAAAGTAAACCCTGACGATGTAGAAGCAAAAACAAGAAAACTTACAGCTATTGAATAGTTAA
>SKSA01000105.1 GCA_007118195.1 Anaerobacillus sp.
TAATCTGGTATATTATCAATGTACCGATCATGATCATCAAATTAGCAAGCGATTTAAATACAAAGATGAAAGCGCTCAGCAACTGACATTCTAGAGGGTGACGCCAAATCGTCATGATAGTTTAGTATGAAAATACATTTATGCTGGCCGAGTTTTTTGATTTTATTAATAGCGTCCATTTTTAACAATCTATTAAACATCAGGAGGAAATAACAATGAACATCTTATGGGGTATTTTTGGTATTACTACAGTATTTTTTATTGCATTTCTATTTTCAAGTAATCGTAAAGCGATTAAACCACGAACGGTTTTCGGTGGTTTAGCGATTCAAATTTTATTTGGTGTCATCGTTTTAAGATGGGAATTTGGAAAGGAAAAATTACAACAATTGGCTTTAGGGGTTAACGAAATTGTTAACTACGCCAATGAAGGAATTAATTTCTTATTCGGTGGTGTATTTGCAGCGGATAATGTAGGATTTATATTCGCTTTTCAAGTTTTACCAGTGGTCATCTTTTTCTCGGCACTCATTTCAGTCCTATATTATATTGGGGTTATGCAATTTGTAATAAAAGTATTAGGTGGAGCACTTTCAAAATTATTAGGTACTAGTAAGGCTGAGTCACTATCGGCAGCAGCAAATATTTTTGTTGGACAAACGGAAGCGCCATTAGTTGTAAGGCCTTTCCTAGCAAAAATGACGAAATCAGAACTTTTCGCAGTGATGACTGGTGGATTAGCATCAGTAGCAGGTTCAGTATTAATTGGTTACTCTTTATTAGGGATACCGTTAGAGTATTTATTAGCAGCTAGTTTTATGGCAGCACCAGCAGGTTTAATTATCGCCAAAATCATGCTTCCTGAAACAGAACGTTCACAGACGTCCGACGACATACAACTAGAAAAAGACACAGAATCAGCGAATGTCATTGATGCAGCGGCTCGTGGCGCAAGTACAGGTCTTCAACTAGCGTTAAACATTGGTGCGATGCTACTTGCATTTATCGCATTAATCGCCTTAGTAAACGGTCTTTTAGGTGCAGTTGGTGGAGTGTTTGGCTTTGAAGGTTTAACTCTTGAAATGATCCTTGGAGTTTTATTTGCACCAATCGCCTTTGCCATCGGAGTTCCGTGGGCAGAAGCTGTTCAAGCAGGTGGGTTTATTGGTCAAAAATTAATTTTAAATGAATTTGTCGCTTATGCATCATTTGCTCCACAAATTGATGAGCTTTCACCGAAAGCAGTAGCAGTGATCAGTTTTGCTCTTTGTGGATTTGCTAACGTATCTTCAATGGGAATTTTACTAGGTGGATTAGGAAACCTTGCTCCGGATCGTCGTCAAGATATTGCCAGACTTGGTATGAAGGCAGTATTAGCAGGGATGTTAGCTTCATTATTAAGTGCATCTATTGCAGGAATGTTATTTTAAAAAGCGAACTCGTTTCAGCAAGCTGAAACATCGAGAAATCAGATGGAGTCTCGACTCCATCTGATTAAAAGTTCCACCTATGCTACGCGTTGAGGTGGGGGTCTATAACCCTTAAATCATTTAAGGATCAAGACGGACATGAATGAAGAAGAGAAGAAATCGATTTTTTCATCGCTGGACCAAAATGCAAAGCTCCATCACTTGTTTTTCAAGAATTTTTGTAAAGAGGAAGGAAGTATAAAAAATGTCTAATATAGCAAAAATGATTGACCATACCGCATTAAAAGCGGATACAACAAAGGAACAAATTGAAGTACTATGTAAGGAAGCTAAGGAATATCACTTTGCCTCTGTTTGTGTAAATCCAACTTGGGTTGAAACGGCAGCTAGTCTATTAAAAGGTTCTGAAGTAGATGTATGTACCGTCATTGGTTTCCCATTAGGGGCCAATACACCGGAAACAAAAGTATTTGAAACAAAGGATGCGATTGAAAAAGGTGCAACGGAAATCGATATGGTGATTAATGTAGCAGCCTTAAAAGCTGGAAATGATGAGTTAGTTGAACGTGATATTCGTGCAGTTGTCCAAGCGGCACAAGGAAAAGCATTGACGAAAGTGATTTTTGAAACTTGCCTTTTAACAGATGAAGAAAAAGAACGTGCATGTCGTTTATCTGTAAAAGCGGGTGCTGACTTCGTTAAAACGTCTACCGGTTTTTCAACGGGTGGAGCAACAGTGGAAGATATCTCGTTAATGAGAAAAACAGTCGGTCCAAGCGTAGGTGTGAAAGCATCAGGCGGCGTAAGAAGTTTAGCGGATGCCCAAGCAATGATCGAAGCGGGGGCTACACGCATCGGTGCTAGTTCCGGAGTGGCAATCGTAAACGGTGAAACGTCAACATCAGATTATTAAAAAACGAGGTATAAAAAAATGAAAGAAATTTTGTTAAGTTTATTAGCAGGACTTATTATCGGTATTGTTTTTAAAAGTTTAAAACTGCCTTTACCAGCTCCACCAGTACTGGCTGGGATCATGGGGATCGTCGGAATATTTTTAGGCGGATTGATTTTCACACAAGCTGTTAAGTTATTTTCGTAATAACGAAGCTTAAGTTCTTGAAGTTAAATGGATGAAGTAAAAAGGTGTATATAATACATCTTTTTATTTCATATTAGTAGTTACAATTAAATGGCCATAATTTAAAAGGTATAGTAATAAACAAAAAAACGTATTGGATGTGTAGAGATGGAAAGAGAAAAGCTAATTAATGAAGCAAAACTCGCTAGAGAAATGGCGTATACACCGTATTCTAAATTTAAAGTCGGAGCAGCTCTTTTAACGAAAAGTGGTGACGTATTTCGTGGTTGTAATATCGAGAATGCAGCGTATAGTTTGTGTAACTGTGGTGAAAGAACAGCTTTATTTAAAGCTTATTCAGAAGGAGCGACAGAGTTTGCTGCGTTAGCTGTTATTGCCGATACGGAGCGTCCAGTACCTCCTTGTGGAGCTTGTCGTCAAGTGATTGCCGAACTATGCGAACCGAATATGCCGGTATATTTATCGAATTTAAAAGGGAATGTACAAGAAACGACAGTTGCAGAGTTATTGCCTGGTGCTTTTATGCCAGAAGACTTGAATAAATAATGTTTATTGAAACGATATAATGTCGTCAAAAAGACGTGCCAAACTTCATCGAGTTTGTTGCACGTCTTTTTGGCGATGTTCTAAGAGATAATACTTACTAGTCACAGTTTGATTTGCGATAAACCGAATTTTGCACGGTTCTTTTGATCATGTGTTTTCAAACCACTATTGAAATTCCTTTGTCAGATAATTTAACTAATTCCCTTACAATCCTTCAAAAATATTTTAAGATATAAACATAACAAAAGATGTTAGTTAACATTACAGAGAAAGGGAAGTGTTAAATATGACAATAGCAACTAATGATTCTGTAGGGGAATTAAATAGTATAGAAGTGATTAAAGATGAAATGAACGCAAAGTGTGTTGAACTATTGCATCTACAATTTGTCGATATTGAAGGGATTTTAAAACACGTGACCGTAACGGCTGAACAGTTAGAGGCTGCTCTAGAAGGAAAAATTATGTTCGACGGTTCATCCATTAAAGGCTTCTCACCTATTAATAAATCAGATTTATATTTACAACCGGACTTAAGTAGTTTTGCAGTACTTCCTTGGTCAATAGAAGAAGGGTACTCAGAAGCCCGTTTCTTATGCAGTGTCAAAAATCCAGACGGCACTGATTTTGAAGGCGATCCTCGGAATGTACTAAAAAAAACAGTAAAAAAAGCAGAAGATAAAGGTTACTCCATTAGTATAGGCCCAGAATTAGAGTTTTTCTTATTCGAAACGGATGAAAGTGGACGGCCAACAAACCAAACGCAGGATTTTGCGGGATACTTTGAACCGTCTCCACATGATAACGGTGAAAAAGTACGACTTGAAATTTATCGTGCTTTAAAACAAATGGGCTTTACGATCGAAGCGTCGCACCATGAAGTAGCACGTGGTCAACATGAAATTAATTTCAAATATTCAGATGCCTTAACAGCTGCTGACTTGGCGACTACGTATAAATGGGTAGTAAAAACGATTGCGAAAAAATTCGGATTACACGCAACATTTATGCCAAAGCCTATCGGCGGCGAAAACGGGAGTGGGATGCATACAAATATTTCTTTATTTAATATCGAAAAGCAAGAAAATGCATTTTTTGATACAAAAGATGAGAGACAACTGTCAGAAGCAGCTTATCAATTTATTGCGGGTTTAATCAAAAATGTGAAAAATTTTGTGGCCGTGACAAATCCACTTGTGAACTCGTATAAGCGCTTAGTTCCAGGGTATGAAGCGCCTTGTTATATCGCGTGGTCAGCGTCCAACCGTTCGGCACTCATTCGTATCCCTGCTACACGCGGTGCTGGAACGCGCGTGGAAATTCGATGTCCAGACCCATCGGCAAACCCGTATTTAGCATTTGCGATCATTGCGGCAGCTGGTTTAGACGGTGTAGAAAATAAGCTAACAGCACCCCAAGAGGTTGTCGATGATATTTTCAGTATGACAGATGAACAGTTATTTTTAAGAGAAATTGATAATTTACCAACAAGTTTAGAATTTGCCGTGAATGCTTTTGAAGAAGGCGAGATTGGTAGAAAAACTCTAGGCGAACACGTTTTTAGCGAGTATGTCGAGCTAAAACGCGGCGAGTGGGATAGTTTCCGCACAACCGTACACAGCTGGGAGTTAGAAAACTATCATACGAAGTTTTAA
>SKSA01000234.1 GCA_007118195.1 Anaerobacillus sp.
AAAACTCAAAACTCAAAACTCAAAACTCAAAACTCAAAACTCAAAACTCATATTTCAACATTAAAATTCGAGAGTTCGCAATCTCCTCTCGTTAAAAAAAACTAGGAGTGATTAAATATGAAAAAAGCATTGGTGGTGTTCAGTGGTGGGCAAGATTCAACGACTTGTCTGTTTTGGGCACTTAAAAACTTTGATGAAGTTGAAACGGTGACGTTTGATTATAATCAAAGACATAAGCAAGAAATTGAAGTAGCAAAGGCGATTTGTGCGGAGGTCGGAGTTAAAAATACAGTGATTGATATGAGCCTCTTAAATCAGCTAACTTCAAATGCTTTAACAAGAGATGACATTGAAATCAAAGATGGTGAGAACGGTAGTTTACCTACAACTTTCGTTGACGGACGAAATCATCTCTTTCTATCCTTTGCCGCGATTATGGCAAAATCAAAAGGAATAAAAAACATTATTACAGGTGTTTGTGAAACCGATTTTTCTGGTTATCCTGATTGCCGTGATATGTTTGTAAAATCATTAAATGTTACATTGAATCTAGCAATGGATTATCCTTTTGTCCTTCATACACCACTTATGTGGATTGATAAAAAAGAGACGTGGGCACTTGCTGCAGAGCTCGGTGCTTTTGACTATATTAGAGAAAAAACATTAACTTGTTATAACGGGATTATTGGTGACGGCTGTGGCGAATGCCCTGCATGTAAACTTCGTAGTGAAGGATTACATCAGTTTTTAACGGAAAAAGAAGGGGGTAAAGCCGATGTGCAGCAATAATAATAATCTATTTGGTTTTCGGATTGTTGATAAGTTACAAAAGCTTGGTGAAGACATTCAACATCCGCAGCTAAAATACCATAATAAGCGCGTATTAGTAAGTAAAGAGTTTACATTTGATGCAGCACATCACCTTCATAGCTATGAAGGAAAATGTAAAAACTTACACGGACATACGTATAAAGTTGTTTTTGGTATAAGTTCACTTACTAATGAAATTGGAATTGCAATTGATTTCGGTGACATCAAAAAGATTTGGAAAGAACAAATTGAAATCTATTTAGATCATCGTTATTTAAATGAAACGTTACCACCGATGAATACAACAGCGGAAAATATGGTCGTTTGGATTTACGAAAAAACGGTCGATTATTTAAAAGATAGCGAATTTCAATCATTAAAGCCACAGGTTGAGTTCATTCGTCTTTATGAAACTCCAACGAGCTATGCAGAAGCTAGAAGAGAGTGGATGGAATGAAAATACCTGTATTAGAGATTTTTGGCCCGACGATTCAAGGTGAAGGGGCGGTGATTGGTAAAAAAACCGTTTTTATTCGAACCGCGGGTTGTGACTATGAATGCTCATGGTGTGATTCCGCTTTTACGTGGGACGGAACCGGTAAAGATGACATCCAAATGATGACAACAGTTGAAATTGTTACGAAGTTAAAGAAGATTGGCTTTGAAAACTTTAAGCATGTGACGATTTCAGGTGGTAACCCCGCGCTTTTAAAGCAACTATCCGAACTTATCGATACTCTTAAAAACTTAGGTTTTAAAGTTGGTCTTGAAACGCAAGGAAGCGTTTGGCAAGATTGGATGATATCGATCGATGATTTAACGATTTCACCGAAGCCTCCAAGTAGTAAAATGGAAACAGATTTTTCGCGATTAAACGTTATACTTGAACGTTTAACGGAGAGAATAAATTTCGGACATGTTAGCTTAAAAGTGGTTATTTTTGACGAGAATGACTTACAATATGCAAAAGAGGTTCACAAACAGTTTCCAAATGTACCTTTTTATTTACAAGTCGGAAATGATGATTTGGTGACGGAGTGTAGCGAACAACTTGCACTTCAATTACTTAAAAAGTTCGAGTGGCTCACAAACAAAGTGATTAGTGATCCAGAATTTAACGAAGCAAGAGTATTACCTCAGTTACATGCCTTACTTTGGGGCAATAAAAAAGGTGTTTAAATAGGATTGTAATAGGAGTGTTTCAGTTGAGAAAAGATGAAGAATTAGAGGGAGTATCATTACTCGGAAATCAAAATGTTGAATATAAATTTGAATACGATAAAACGATTTTAGAAACGTTTGAAAATAAGCACCCTGATAATGATTATTGGGTAAAGTTTAATTTTCCTGAGTTCACAAGCTTGTGTCCTAAAACGGGGCAACCTGATTTCGCAACGATCTATATATCGTATATTCCAAGTGAAAAGATGGTGGAAAGTAAATCATTAAAATTGTACTTTTTTAGTTTTCGTAATCAAGGTGACTTCCATGAGGACTGCATCAATATTATAATGAAAGATTTAATTGAGTTAATGGACCCTAAATATATTGAAGTTTGGGGTAAATTCACACCACGAGGCGGAATTTCCATCGACCCTTATGCAAACTATGGGAAAAAAGGAACAATGTTTGAGGAAATGGCAAAACAACGCTTGTTTAACCACGATATGTATCCAGAAAAAATAGATAACCGCTAATTCGAAGATGGTGATTCATTTGAATCATCATCTTTTTTATATGATAGTATGCCCAAATTATATAGGATGTGTATCATGTGGGACTCCGCAGCATTTTCTTCAATTTCTGTTTTCCTATTAAACCCTCGCATCCATATTTGTGGTATAATTTACTAAAATAAAATATATTTACGAACGAATAAATAAAATAACAATTAAAACGTTCGGTTTTATTGACTTTAATAGAGTAAATTGTTACACTAACTATGGTTTTGAATTAAATTAAATATTAAAGAAATTTATTAATTTTTGTGAAAATGAAGTAAATAATAGATAACGATGATAAATTGCGGAGGTGTTACCATGGCATCAGTTGTTGTAGTTGGAACTCAGTGGGGAGACGAAGGAAAAGGAAAGATTACTGATTATTTATCAGAAAAGGCAGAAGTAGTAGCTAGGTATCAAGGTGGGAATAATGCAGGTCATACCATTGTATTTGGCGGTAAAAAGTACAAATTGCACTTAATCCCATCAGGAATTTTTTATAGCGATAAAGTTTGTGTGATCGGCAATGGAATGGTCATTGACCCTAAGGCTTTAGTTCAAGAATTAAAATATTTACATGACCAAGGTGTAGATACGAGTAATTTAAGAATTAGTAACCGAGCACACGTGATTCTTCCTTACCATCTAAAATTAGATATTATGGAAGAAGAGAGTAAAGGTGCTAATAAAATTGGTACAACGAAAAAAGGCATTGGTCCTGCATACATGGATAAGGCAGCACGTGTAGGAATAAGAATTGCCGATTTGTTAGATCGTGAAGAGTTTGAAATGAAGTTAGAGCGTAACTTAAAAGAAAAAAATCGTATGTTCGAGAAGTTTTATGAAGTTGAAGGCTTTACAAAAGAAGAAATTTTAGAAGAGTATTTTGAATATGGACAGCAAATTTCTAAGTTTGTAGTAGACACATCAGTTGTATTAAATGATGCCCTTGATGATGGGAAAAGAGTTCTGTTTGAAGGAGCTCAAGGGGTGATGTTAGATATTGATCAAGGAACGTATCCGTTTGTAACATCTTCTAACCCAATTGCAGGTGGAGTTACCATTGGTTCAGGTGTCGGACCTTCAAAAATCAATCATGTTGTTGGTGTTTCAAAAGCCTACACAACACGTGTTGGTGATGGACCATTCCCAACAGAATTGAATAATGAAATTGGAGATCGTATTCGTGATATAGGGAATGAGTACGGAACAACTACAGGTCGCCCTCGTCGCGTTGGTTGGTTTGATAGCGTCGTTGTTCGCCATGCAAGAAGAGTAAGTGGAATTACGGACTTATCGTTAAACTCAATTGATGTTTTAACAGGCATTGAGACCCTGAAAATTTGTGTAGCTTATAAATATCGTGGTGAATTAATGAACGAGTTCCCAGCAAGTCTTAAAGTGTTAGCAGAATGTGAACCGGTTTTTGAAGAGTTACCAGGCTGGACAGAGGACATTACTGGGGTAAAATCACTTCATGAATTACCTGAAAATGCGCGCCATTATATTGAACGTATTTGTCAATTAACAGGTATTCCATTAACGATCTTTTCAGTAGGACCTGATCGTAATCAAACAAACCTTGTTAGAGGAGTATTCGCTTAAAGATAAAAAATGGGGCTGTTCCAAAACAAAGTGTCAGACACCGTTAGGCACCAAACTATAGACGGATAATAAATCTATACGTCTATAGTTAGTAAGTCTTTCCTGGTGTCAGAAACTTAGGGGACAGCTCTATTTTTATCAAAAGCACTGAAATTCAAAGTTAAATCAATAAAAAACTTGATTTTTCTAGTTCAATTAGTTATCTTATTATAGTGTTGCAAAAAAGATATTCATGATTTAAAAACTTTTAAAAAAACACTTGCAATGATATTTTATATATGTTATTATTATTCTTGTCGTTAAGAAACGAGCCATTAGCTCAGTTGGTAGAGCATCTGACTTTTAATCAGAGGGTCGAAGGTTCGAATCCTTCATGGCTCACCATTTCTTCTTTGTGGCCCGTTGGTCAAGCGGTTAAGACACCGCCCTTTCACGGCGGTAACACGGGTTCGAATCCCGTACGGGTCACCAACAACTTTCAAAAAAATGTTGTAAAAAGTAAAGAACTTGGTTATAATAGTTCTTGTCGGGAAAATTTTA
>SKSA01000387.1 GCA_007118195.1 Anaerobacillus sp.
ACTCTTCACTCAACACTCAAAATTCAAAACTAACATTTAATAACGTTACCACCTGCTGCTTTGTTGAGGCGGTTCATGATGGCTTTTCCTACCCCTTGTTCTGGGAAGGTTTCACTATAAATGACGTCGATTTCATATTCGTCAAACTTTCGTAAAACTTCATAAAGATGTTGCGCCACGGTTGCTAAGTCGTTTTTGGATCCGCACGGTAAAACGATATCAGCATCATATTCACTAGCATTCTCTTTCGTAGTTAGAACACCGACCTTCTTCCCTGACTGCTTAGCAATTTGAACTTGTTGCTGCAAAAACAGCTTATCTCCTTCTACTAATATGAGTTTTGCTTGAGGCGCATAATGTTTATATTTTAATCCCGGTGATTTTGGAGCTTGTCCATCATCTACAAGGGCTGGATCTACAGCAACAATGCCGACGACTTCTTCAAGCTGTTCTTTCGTCACACCGCCAGGACGTAAAATCGTCGGAATTTCTGTTGTACAGTCGAGCACCGTTGATTCAACGCCGATACCTGTCGGACCACCATCCACAATTCCAGCAATTTTTCCACATAAATCTTCATAAACATGAGCAGCAAGCGTTGGACTAGGTTTCCCTGATACATTTGCACTTGGAGCGGCTAACGGGACGCCAGATTCATTTATTAAAGAAAGCGCAATTGCATGATCTGGCATTCTTACAGCTACAGTTGCAAGACCTGCCGTCACTTGGCGAGCAATTCCTTCTCCTTTTTGAAACACGAGCGTTAAAGGGCCTGGCCAAAAAGCATCCATTAACTTTTTCGCAACTTCAGGGATTTCATTTACTAATTCCTGAAGTTGGGACTCGTTGGCAATGTGGACAATTAACGGATTATCACTCGGCCTACCTTTCGCTTCAAAAATTTTACCGACCGCTTCGTCAGAATAAGCATTAGCCCCTAGCCCGTAAACCGTTTCTGTCGGAAAAGCGACTACTTCATTTTTAGTTATTAACAGCGAAGCTTCTTTGATCTGTGGATATTTCTTGTGGATATGTACGTTTTTATCCACAGTCCACAACTTCGTCTTAACAGCCCTCATCATTAAATCCTCCTTGTAAAGAAAAGCGCAAGCACCTTAGTAAGCCGAGTATCTTCTTAACTTTACTGATAAAAAGTTATATTTTCTTCATGTATAAAAATAGTTATCCACCGATTGTGGATAACCTGTTGATAATTATTTGAATATTTAATCATAGTGCACTACATGGCTTATCTTTACTCTTTTTATTACCCGTTACTAAATTTACATTAAATCAATATAGTTTGTCCACAATTTTTCATTTTAAATCTTGTCTGTGGATAACGCCATCACTTTTGTTACACCTTCGACGTACTGAGAAAAATGTTCAGACGCTTTTAAATGTGCCGGAATTTCTTTTTCCTCAAGGATTTTAAACCCGATGTATTCGAAGAACGGTAACGACGAGTTCGTTAATAAATATAAATTCTCGTACCCTTTTTGTTTTCCGTAAGCGACGGCTAGTTCAATGAAATTCAAACCAACTTTGGCGTTCCAATTCTCGGATGAAAGTACTAATGAACGTAATAACCCGTCTTTTCCTACCGGCTCAATTCCTACAGTACCAATGATTTTTTTTGCAGGGGACTCGACAACGAGAAAGTTATCTATATTTTGCTCAATTCCCCGTTTAGATAAACTAGCTCTCGCTAATAAGCGTTGGATCGGTAATAAATCTTTTTCTGTAGCTATTCTTATAACAATTCCCATCTTTTCTCCTCCTACATCAATTAAGCTTGTACTACCATCCTATGTAGGAAGAATTCTAGATATCACTAAATTTTTATGAAAAGAAACTTTTTACTTTCGAAAAAATTTCTACGACGAAAAAGCGAACTTCAATTTCTTCGTCTTCCTCATTTTTGCCCTCTTCTCCTGCTATTGCATCTCCGTTCGCAAAATCGATAAAGCATAGCGGCGGGAATAAAACACACCACCAATTTTCACCTTCACCTTCGCCAATCGTAATCAGAATTGCTTCATATAACCCAGCTGGGTAAACGACATTTCCGTAAAGTTTTGTCGGAAACTGAACTTCGTCAAAATCAACCGTAAACGAGTCGGTGATACCTAGACTATTAAGCTCTTTTTCTACGATTAATTCAATTTTATCAAGCTGAGATTCAATCACATCACGAGCATGTTCAAGCGAATCTAGATCCATCACCCATTCCGTAATTTCTAAGTTAACTTTATCGCGAATTTCTCTTTTTAACCATTGGTCTTTTGGAGAATCACTATTTGCTAATATGCGAAGCCTTATCGCATCATCAGGAATTGATACAAGGTTTGCTGCAGTAACGGACATATTCCGTTGAGCCTCCCAGCTCATCACTAAAACTAATAAACTAGTAAATATATATATAAGTGCTTTTCGATTCATTTTCGCCACCACCCCTTCACCAAACAGTGTGGACAGCGGGGATGAAAAATAAACCTATTTTTAAAAGTTTTATAGTTTTGAGTGTTGAGTGGAGAGTTTTGAGTGGAGAGTTTTGAGTTGTGAAAGTACCGCTCCGAAGAGCCCCCCGATATTTTTTTGGTATTTAATTAAAGGGGGAGGTACTTCGAAGCTCTACCCACAAATAACTCAAAACTCAAAATTCAAAACTCAAAACTCAACACTAAACTAGGGCAAAAACCATACGATCTTTACCATTAATGTCGTAAACGATTTCGGTGTTGGCATTTGGAATTTGGGCTTTGATTAGCTGTTCGACTCGTGCGCTTTGTCCAACCCCTACTTCAAAGGCGATGATCCCGGTTTTTTTTATCACTTTTGGAATTTGAATAAGTAGGCGTTCGTAAAGTTCATAACCAGTAACTCCTCCTACTAACGCCAACGTAGGTTCATGATCACGAACGTTATCAGCTAGCATTGTAAAATCTTCTTCTGAAATGTACGGTGGATTAGAGACAATGATGTCAACTTGCGCTTTTTCTTCAACAATCGGCATCAGTAAATCTCCTTCTAAAAATCGCACATCTGCCTTTAACTTGGTAGCATTCTCTTTTGCCACCTCTATGGCATCCGTTGAAATATCGATCGTTGTAACGTCTAGATTTGGATTTTCTAATGCTAGTGTGATCGCAATTGCACCACTTCCCGTTCCGACATCGACAACAGAAATCTCCTTTTGATTTGGAAAAATTTGATCAATTCTCTTTAAAAGCCCTACGACAAGCTCCTCGGTTTCTGGGCGAGGAATTAGAACATGTTGATTGACACAAAATTCCCGACCATAAAAATGTTCAACTTTTGTTATATGTTGTACCGGGACTCCTTTGGCCACTTTTACTAATGCGTCTTTTAACTTTTGTTCCACTTGTATCGGAAGTTCTTCTTGAAGCATTTGAAACAGTTTTGTCCGATCTATACCGAGAAAATGCTTCAATAAAATTTCGGCAATCGGTTGTTCTAGGCCGTGTTCGGTTAAAAAAGAAGAAGCCCAACGGAGGGCTTCGTAAATTTTCATCGGTTGCTGTTTCATTACTCGTCCACCTGCTGCATTAAGCTTGCTTGTTCTTCTACGACCAATGCGTCGATAATTTCATCGATTTTTCCTTGTAAAACTTGGTCGAGCTTTTGTATAGTTAAACCAATTCGATGGTCTGTCACACGGCTTTGCGGGAAGTTATACGTACGAATACGTTCAGAACGGTCCCCAGTACCAACGGCTGACTTTCTTGTTTCTGCATATTCTGCTTGTTGTTCTCGCTGCATATTATCATAAATACGCGCCTTTAAAACCTTCATCGCTTTATCTTTGTTTTTATGTTGGGACTTTTCATCTTGACATGTTACAACAGTATTTGTTGGAATATGCACGACACGTACTGCTGAAGCGGTTGTATTTACACTTTGACCACCGGCCCCACTAGAACAGAACGTATCAACACGAATATCTTTCTCATGAAGATCTAATTCAACTTCCTCAGCTTCCGGTAATACTGCAACCGTAGCTGTTGACGTATGAATTCGTCCACCTGATTCAGTTGTTGGAACACGCTGAACACGATGGGCACCATTTTCATACTTAAGTTTTGAATAAGCACCTGCGCCGTTGATCATAAAGATAATTTCTTTAAAACCACCAATTTCTGTAGGGCTTGCTTCAATGACTTCTGTTTTCCAACCACGCGTCTCAGCGAAACGTGAATACATTTTGTATAAATCACCTGCAAATAACGCAGCTTCATCTCCACCGGCCGCTCCGCGAATTTCAACGATAACATTTTTATCATCATTAGGATCTTTCGGAAGTAATAAGATTTTAAGCCTATTTTCAAGCTCTACTTTTCGCTCTTCAAGCTCACTAATTTCCATCTTTACCATTTCATACATTTCATCATCTAGCTTATCTTCAAACATAGATTTAGCGTCTTTATATTGGGTAACAACATCTTTATATTCTTTGTAAGCCTGAACTGTATCTGTTAAGTCTGATTGTTCTTTTGAGTATTCACGAAGCCTTTTTGAATCATTTATAACGTCAGGATCGCTAAGTAACTCATTTAATCTTTCGTAACGATCTTCTAATGACTGTAATCGATCAAACACGTTCATTCACCTCTTTTTATAGCATAACATTATAATTATAGTATAAGAAGCG
>SKSA01000162.1 GCA_007118195.1 Anaerobacillus sp.
AATAGCAATAAAGTTAAGGATAGTAACCTTAACAAAAGTTATACAAATTTTACACAAGGTAATAATGTATATATAATTATAATAATAGTTTCTGTTTAAAGTGTTTGGGGGTTGAACAATGGGTGATGATAAGGCGAAGTATAATATTAAAGCAATTTCAACTATGTTAGGAATTCAACCTGGAACGTTAAGAGCTTGGGAACGAAGATATAATATAATTGAACCGATAAGAAATGAATCTGGACATCGCTTATACTCAGACGAGCACGTTGCGATTTTACGATGGTTATTAGATAAAGTAAATAAAGGATTTACAATTGGACAAGCAGTTGGCCTTTTAGAGAAGGGGAATGTAAATATACAAGTTCAGGAAGAGTCACAGTATAGTAACAGATTACAAGCGCTCGTTCTTGATCTAGAAGAAAGTTTATTAAGTTTTCAAGAGTTCAGAGCTAATCAAGTATTAGATGAGGCGTTTAACATCTTTTCTATTGAAAAAGTAGTGATGGATTTAATCGGTGAAGTTTTATGTAGCATTGGCGATAAGTGGGGAAGAAATGAAATTTCAGTAGCGCATGAACATTACGCAACACATTATTTAAAAATGAGAATAATGATCATTTTGAATAATTTACCCATTAATTCATTGCAGCCAAAAGCAGTTGCTATTTGCGGAGCAAATGAACGTCACGAGCTAGGGTTATTAATTTTCACTTTATTTTTAAGGAGAAAAGGCTATGAAGTTATTTATTTAGGAACTAGTATTCCTACGGAAGACCTTAAACACGTAGTTCAAGAAGTTGGTGCTAAATACTTATTTTTTTCATGTGCACTTACTGAACACTTATCTGAAACTTTATCTGTTATTCATGAGATTCAGCAATTTGTACCGACGTTAAATATAGGGGTTGGTGGAAATGCATTTCGGGTAATTTCTAAAAGGAAAGCAGAAGAATTTAATAAATATTTTCTCGGTTTTACAAAGGAAGAGTGGAACGACTGGTTAAAGGTTACACATTAATAGGGTTGCTGTCATAGAATTCTTTAATAATTTTAAATGAACCTATTTATACCTAATTTCATATCTTATTATTAACTATTTCCTAGGTATAAAAAGGAGGGAAGTAAGATGCGCTTAGAGAGGCTTAATTATGATAAAATCAAGATTTTTCTTACTTTTGATGACCTCAGCGAACGCGGGATAACTAAAGAAGAAATGTGGCAAGATATTCCAAAAGTACATCAACTTTTTAGAGATATGATGTTAGAAGCTAGTGATGAATTAGGTTTTGAGGCGGATGGTCCTATTGCCATCGAAGTGTTTTCGATTCCTGCACAAGGAATGGTGATTATCGTTACAAAGGCACAAAATGGTCAAGAGGTTGAAGAAGAATTTGATGACGGATTTATTGAAATGCAAGTAACGTTAGATGAAAGTGAAGAGATCATTTATGAATTTTTTAATATAGAGGATGTTATTTCACTAACTCCGAGACTTACTAGCTTTGGAGTACCATCAGGCCGCTTACTCCACTTTGAAAATAAGTATTTTATCACCTTTGAAGAGCAGGATTTGTTTGGCATAGATAAGGATGCGTTTATTGCTCTCTTATCGGAATACGGGAACCCTTCTACAACGACGATCTATCGTTTAAATGAATATGGACTCAAAATTATTGAAAATAATGCGATCAAAAAAATATATCAAACATTTTTCAAATAAACCTCAATATAATCTTTGAGGTTTATTTTTTTATTATTGATTTTTAAAGACAGAATGTTATCATAAAGTAGACTTTTTTTAGTTGATTTTAAAAACAAGGTACAATTATCTTGTTAGGCGAATATACTATTTTTATACTTTAGGTTTGTAGGAGTGATTGATTCAAATGAAAATTGCTGTTCTTTATGGTGGTACGTCTTCTGAAAGGGAAGTTTCGTTATCTAGTGGAAAAGGGATTATTGAGGCTTTAAAGAAAAAAAATTATGAAGTAATTGGCATCGATTTTAAGGGGACAAAAGAATGTTTGACTCGAATAATGAATATAGATGTAGATATTTTCTTTATAGGACTTCATGGTCGTTTAGGGGAAGATGGAAGAGTTCAAGGGCTATTAGATTTATTGAACAAACCGTACGTAGGTTCTAATGTATTAGGTTCTGCTATTGCGATGGATAAGGCGCGCTCAAAGAAATTATTCGGTTTAAATGGTATTCGCATTGCAAAAGAAAAAGTTGTTGAAAGTTATGAATTTAACGAAGAGAGCTTTTCACATGATTTAACCTATCCGGTGGTTGTAAAGCCGAACCATGAGGGGTCAACAATTGGTTTAACGATCGCTCAAACTGAGCAACAATTACTAGATGGAGTAAAGGCGGCGTTTAAACATGATGACGTTGTTTTATTAGAAGAATTTATTTCAGGTAGAGAAGTAACCGTTGCGGTAATGGGGAATAAAGGTGATGTTAAAGCATTGCCAATCGTTGAGATTGTTCCTAAAAATGCGTATTATGACTATGAATCGAAATATGCTCCGGGTATGAGTGAGCATATCGTTCCAGCAAAGCTAAATAATGAAATAACGACACTTTTGCAAGAACAGGCGGTTCTAGCACACGTTGCATTAGGGTGTGATATATATTCAAGGGTAGACTTTATCATTCCACATGATGGTACTTCACCGGTTATTTTAGAAGTGAACACGTTGCCAGGAATGACTCCTACTAGTTTATATCCAGATGCGTGTAGAGAGATCGGCTTATCTTATGAAGAGATGATCGATGCTTTAATAAAATTATCTTTAAAGAAATAAACGTATAAAAAATAAATGAGGCTTGTGACAAATTCAGTTGTCACGAGCCTCATTTATTTTAAGTAAGACAGTATATAATTGGTATTATGAAATTCACTCATTAAATATTTTTAGAAATATTAAAACTATAGTGGAAAAAATGGTTCAATTTCTTTATAGTTATATATGTAAAGGCTTTCATTTTGAATTAGATAAAGAAAAATCTTAGAGGTGAAAAAAATGGATAGCAACGTAAGTAGTAATAATGAATCTACAGATGTTTTAAAGTCCACACAAACTGTCATAAAGAAAGCGCTAGACAAACTAGGTTATTCAGACGAGGTTTACGAATTAATGAAAGAACCGATTAGACTATTGACTGTTCGAATTCCAGTTCGAATGGATGATGACTCGATAAAGATTTTTACTGGTTATCGTGCTCAACATAATGATGCTGTTGGGCCGACAAAAGGTGGAGTTCGCTTTCACCCAAATGTTACCGAAAAGGAAGTGAAAGCACTCTCTGTTTGGATGAGTTTAAAAGCAGGAATTGTTGATCTACCATATGGCGGGGGTAAAGGTGGTATCATTTGCGACCCTCGTGAAATGTCTTTTCGTGAGTTAGAACGATTAAGTAGAGGTTACGTACGAGCGATAAGTCAAATTGTGGGACCTACAAAGGATATTCCTGCACCTGATGTATTTACTAATTCACAAATTATGGCGTGGATGATGGATGAATATAGCAGAATAAAAGAATTTGATTCTCCAGGGTTTATTACCGGGAAGCCGATTGTGTTAGGTGGTTCACACGGTAGAGAAACAGCAACTGCTAAAGGAGTAACGATTTGTATTCGAGAAGCAGCGAAAAAGAAAGGTTTTAGTATCGAAAATGCCCGTGTCGTTATTCAAGGATTTGGAAATGCAGGAAGCTTTTTAGCTAAGTTTATGCATGATGCTGGAGCAAAGGTGGTAGGGATATCTGATGCGTATGGGGCGCTTTATGATCCAGAAGGTTTAGATGTTGATTATTTATTAGATCGTCGTGATAGCTTTGGAACTGTCACGAAGTTATTTAAAGATACAATTACTAATAAGGAACTATTAGAGCTCGAATGTGATATTTTAGTCCCTGCTGCAATTGAAAATCAAATTACCGAGGAAAATGTAAAAAATATTAAAGCGAAAATTGTTGTTGAAGCTGCTAATGGTCCGACAACAATCGAAGCAACAAAAATATTAACCGAAAGAGATATTCTCCTTGTCCCTGATGTACTTGCTAGTGCTGGTGGGGTAACCGTTTCTTATTTTGAATGGGTTCAAAATAATCAAGGGTATTATTGGACTGAAGAAGAAATTGAAAAGAAATTAGAAGCGGTGATGGTTTCATCTTTTGAAAATATATACCGAATTGCTACTACACGAAAAGTGGATATGCGTTTAGCTGCATATATGGTAGGAGTTCGTAAAATGGCAGAAGCCTCTCGATTCAGAGGATGGATCTAATAAATCCAAAGCGAACTCGTTTCAGCAAGCTGAAACATCGAGAAATCAGATGGAGTCTCGACTCCACCTGATTAAAAGTTCCCACCTACGCTACACGTTGAGGTGGGGGTCTATAACCCTAAAACCATTTAAGATTAAAAGAGATGACTCACAATGAGTCATCTCTTTTAATTTAAAAACAGATCTTGTAATTCCTCATAATCGTTCGTTAATTGCAGGGCAACCATTAGTTTAAGCCGGGCTTTTTGTCCGTTTAACCCGTTAGTGAAAATAACACCAAGCTTTTTAAGTTGTTTCCCGCCACCATCATATCCATAAGTATCTTGTACAATACCGTTAAAGCACCTTGAAACGAGAACGACTGGAATTTCATTTGACAATAACCGTTCTAAACTCGGAACAATATTAGGTGGTAAATTGCCTTGGCCGAAGGCTTCGATAACTAAGCCGTTAATTTTCATATTTGTAATCGCATCAAAGATACTGTCTTCCATCCCTGCAAAAGCTTTTAAAAGTAAAACTTTTTTGGATAAATGACTTATGTTATAACTGTCACGTTTCGATGGTATGTGATGAAAAAACACGCCACGTTTAGTTACGATACCAATGGGCCCGTATTGGGGGCTTTGAAATGTAGCGATGTTACTCGTATGAGTTTTTGTCACGTTTTTTGCTGCATGAATTTCATCATTTAAAACAACTAGTACACCTTTCCGAAATGCATCATCACAAATAGCTACCTTTAAGGCGGCCAGTAAGTTATAAGGGCCGTCAGAACCTATTTCATTACTTGAACGCATTGCTCCGGTTACAATAACTGGGATGCTCGTTTGAATGAGTAGGTCAAGTAAATAAGCCGTTTCTTCAAGGGTATCTGTTCCATGAGTGATAATCACGCCCTCAAAACATTCTTTTACCACTCTGTCATCGATATGCTTAGCTAGTTGAAACATAAGTTCTGGAGTCATGTGAGGAGAAGGAATATTTAAATATTGTTCTGAAGTAATGGATGCAAACTGACTTAAAACTTCTAAATCATCATTTAACGGATTTTTTAGACTCGGTGCAACTGATCCAGTTTTATTATCTTCGCTCATTGCAATTGTTCCACCTGTATGTAAAATTAAGATTCTCTTCACATCGATTCATCCTTTTTAAGTTATATTTTGGTCTAAGCAAAATGTCTGTTGAATTGAAAAAGAATTGATAACTATATTGTAATAATTAATTCATTTATTCTCAAATAAAAATGTTCTCAAATAAAAAAGAAACATGATACGATAAAGAAAAGCGTAAGACACGCGCCTCACTATTATATTTATGGGGCTTAACGTATTAAAGAAGAGAGAGGAAAACTTAAACGAATGGTAAGTATAATTTTTGCCAGTTTAGCACCTAGTATTGCTTTACTTTGTTTTTTTTACTTAAAGGATAAATATAATACAGAGCCGGTTGGAATGGTTTTTCGCAGCTTTATTTATGGAGTGTTATTAGTTTTTCCAGTTCTTGTGCTTCAATATGCCTTTCAAGAAGAGGGATTATTATTAAATCCGTTTCTGCAAGCCTTTGTTTCAGCCGCGTTATTTGAAGAGTTTTTTAAATGGTTTATTTTATTTTATATTTTTTATAAACATGTTCAATTTGACCAACACTATGATGGGATCGTTTACAGTGTTTCTATATCTCTAGGCTTTGCAACGATGGAAAATATATTTTATTTAGTTGCATTTGGCGTAGACCAAGCTTTTATTCGTGCATTGTTACCTGTTTCAAGTCATGCTTTATTTGGAGTAATTATGGGGTATTATTTAGGGAAAGCTAAGTTTAGTCTCGGGCGACGTAAGATCAAATTAATTGCTTTATCTTTATTATTCCCGTGGTTATTACACGGAATTTATGATTACATTTTATATATACAACAGTATTGGATATATATGATGTTACCGTTTATGATTTTTTTATGGTCGTTAGCGCTACGTAAGGTAAAGCTTGCAAATACTTCCTATTTAAGAAATGAAAACAATGTGAAAAAATTACGTGATTTTGGGTAAAGATAGTAAAAGAAATGATTCTAAATGAGGTGACGTTGTTGTCAGAAAGTAAACAAAGATATAAAATAACGGTTCGTTGTCAAGATTGTGGTGAAAAATTTATTTTACGGGGAAAACGGAACGAAGAAGGCCAGTATGAAACAGGCTTTAAACGCTGTGTTTGTGGTAATGAGCAAAGTCTACAAATAGATGCTAATCCAGAATAATAAAACGAAAAGCGACCTTTCATTTCATATATTCTGTTCTTTTTAAGAAAAAATGTTTGCAATTTTTAAATAAATAGTGTAATTTAGTAATCAATATATTTCAAAAATTTAAATATTCTTATCACGAGAGATGGAGGGACGTGGCCCTATGAAATCTCAGCAACCAGCCAAAAGGTCAGGTGCTAAATCCATCAAGCTGTTTTTAAGTTTGGAAGATAAGAAGAAGCTATTTGTTATTAGTCCCTTCTTCTTATTTGGAAGAAGGGTTTTATATTCCTCTTAAGTTCACTATATTAAAGCGCTAAAGTTCAAAGGAGAGAAGGAAATGGCATATAAGCATATGGAAACAAATTTAGTTCAATTAGGTAATAGAAGTGAAACGAAAACAGGAACGATTAATCCACCTGTATATTTCTCAACAGCATATCGTCACGAAGGAATTGGGCAATCAACAGGTTATGACTATAGTAGAACGGGAAATCCGACTAGACATCTGTTAGAAGAAGGGATTGCTAAATTAGAGGGTGCCGATCAAGGCTTTGCTTGTAGTTCTGGAATGGCAGCAATTCAAACGGTGATGTCGATTTTTAAGCAAGGAGACGAAATCATCGTATGCCAAGATTTGTATGGTGGAACCTATCGATTATTTGAACAAGGGTGGAAGCACTGGGGAGTTTCGTTTCGTTATTGGGATGGAGAGAGTTATGAAGACCTTGAATCTCTAGTAACCTCTTCAACAAAAGCAATTTTTATTGAAACACCAACAAATCCGTTAATGCAGCAAATAAATATAAAACGAGTGAGTGAGGTTTCAAGACGAAACGATTTACTTCTAATTGTAGATAATACGTTTTTTACACCACTTATACAACGGCCGATTGAAGAAGGTGCAAATGTTGTGATCCACAGCGCGACGAAATACTTGGGTGGTCACAATGATGTTTTAGCAGGACTCATCGTGGCTAGCGGGGAAGAGTTATGCGAAAAGATCGCTTTCTTCCATAATGGTATCGGCGCAAGTTTATCTCCTTTTGACTCTTGGTTAATAATTAGAGGAATGAAAACATTAGCATTGCGAATGGAAAAACACGAAGAAAATGCTAAGGCATTGGAGAAGTTTTTACTTAACCATCAAGCAGTTACAGATGTTTTATACCCTGGAAGAGGCGGAATGCTCTCTTTTAGAGTGAAAAAAGAAGAGTGGATAGATCCACTATTAAAACAGTTTAAACTAATTACTTTTGCCGAAAGCCTAGGTGGTGTAGAAAGTTTAATCACTTATCCGACGACGCAAACGCATGCTGATATTCCTGAAGAACTACGTGAAAAACATGGTGTTTGTAAACGGTTGTTAAGGCTATCTGTCGGGATCGAAAATAAAGAAGATTTAATGGATGATTTATCACAAGCTTTTACAACATTATTATAGGGGGCGATGGTTTTGTCTAACCATTTGACGATACAAACGAAGTTACTGCATAACGAACATAAAGTTGATCCGTTAACAGGGGCTGTTAGTGTTCCGATCCAACATTCCTCTACTTTTCACCAATATTCTTTTGATGAGTTTGGTGAGTATGATTACGCCAGAGGATCCAATCCGACGAGAAAAGCGCTTGAAGAAGTGATTGCAGAGCTAGAAGGTGGAACAAGGGGATTTGCTTTTGCATCTGGAATGGCAGCAATTTCAACGGCTTTTATGCTACTTTCAAAAGGGGATCATGTCGTAATTACAGAAGATGTGTACGGTGGAACTTATCGTTTTGTCACCGAGGTTTTACCGAGGTTTGGAATTGAACATTCTTTTGTCGATATGACAAAAAAGGATGAAGTAGTTAATCATATGAAAGCAAATACGAAATTGATTTATATTGAAACACCGTCAAATCCTACGCTGAAAATTACGAATATTAGCGAAATAGTTACCATTGCTAAAGCGCATAATTGTTTAACGTTTTGTGATAATACGTTTTTAACTCCAGTTTTTCAGCGCCCGTTAGAGTTAGGGGTAGATGTTGTCCTTCATAGTGCAACAAAGTTTCTAGGTGGCCATAGTGATGTTGTCGCAGGTCTTGCTGTAGTGAAAGATGAAGATTTAGGGAAACGTCTCGCTTTTTTACACAACTCATTTGGCACTATATTAGGAGTTCAAGATAGCTGGTTAGTATTAAGAGGATTAAAGACATTGCAAGTTCGGATGCATGCTAGCTCCAAAGCGGCAGCGTATATAGCAGAGTGGTTGAGCAATCGACAAGAAGTAAGTTGCGTTTATTATCCAGGTTTAGCTACACACCCTGGGAAAGAAATTCAGGAACAACAATCAACAAGTCATGGTGCAGTCCTTTCATTTGAATTCTCAACGAGGGAAAAGGCGAAAATATTCGTAGAAAACGTAAGACTCCCAGTTTTTGCTGTTAGTTTAGGAGCCGTAGAATCAATTTTATCGTATCCTGCGACAATGTCTCACGGTTCAATGCCAAAAGAAGAAAGAGAAAAGAGAGGAATTACTGAGGGACTGCTAAGGCTTTCCGTTGGGTTAGAGGGTGTAGAGGATATAATTAAGGATTTCGAGCAAGCTTTTGAGCAAATGAAATAACTTAAAAAACATTTCATATGCAGTGATACTAGCTTTGCATAGAAAGGGAGAGACTGATGAGTTTTTTAGAAGAACTAAAATCGAAAACATTAATTGGAGATGGAGCAATTGGAACATTTCTCTATTTACAAGGGCTAGATCGCTGTTTTGAAGAGTTGAATTTAACTGATCCAGAAAAAGTGAAACAAGTGCATGAGGCATATATTGAGGCAGGCTCTAACGTGATACAAACCAATACGTATGCAGCTAATAAAGTTAAGCTTTCTCGCTATGGGTTAGAACAGAAAGCGCGAATGATCAATGAACGTGCCGTTCAATGTGCTCGTGACGCAGCTATTCATAACGGTGTACACGTTTTAGGAACCATTGGTGGAATAAGGGGATTTCAAAAAAGAGCACAATCAATGGAAGAAATAGTAGAGAGCTTTGAAGCACAGATGGAGAGTTTATTACAATGTGATATTGATGGTTTACTTTTAGAAACTTATTATGACTTTGAAGAACTATCAAAGTGTTTAACCATTGCTAGAAAAGCGACAAATAAACCAATTGTTGCTCACGTCTCTTTAGATGAAGTTGGCGTCTTACACGGTGGAGTTGCATTAAAAGATGCGTTACTTGCTCTAGAAGATTTTGGGGCCGATGTTGTCGGTATGAATTGTCGGATGGGGCCGTTTCACATGCTTCAATCGTTTGAGGAAGTGCCATTATTAACGAAGTCATATTTGTCCGCCTATCCAAATGCAAGTTTACCTGATTATAAGGATGGAAGGCTTGTTTATCAATCGAATCCAGAATATTTCGGTAACAGTGCAAAAAACTTTGTTGAACAAGGAGTTAGATTAATAGGTGGTTGTTGTGGGACGACACCAGATCACATCAAAGCTGTGGCTGATGCGGTTAAAGGAAAAGAACCGATCCGTGACAAGCAAATTAAATCGAAGCAAAGACAGCGAATTACGGTTTTGCATAAAGAACGAGAAGAAGCGCTCGAACAAATAGTACAGAGGAGGAAGTCTGTCATTGTTGAGCTTGATCCACCTAAAAAGTTAAATGTAGATACCTTTATAAAGGGTGCGAAAACGTTAAAAGAAGCCGGTGCTGATGCAGTTACATTAGCTGATAATTCTCTAGCATCGCCAAGAGTTTGTAACGTTTCGCTAGCTTCTATTATAAAAAGAGAGCAAAGTGTTAGGCCGTTAGTTCATATTACTTGCCGTGATCGCAACTTGATTGGTTTACAGTCACATTTAATGGGGCTTCATACTCTTGGAATCGATCAAGTGTTAGCGGTAACTGGAGATCCGACAAAAATTGGAGATTTCCCTGGGGCCACGTCTGTTTATGATCTTGCTTCTTTTGATTTTATAAGGTTGATTAAACAAATGAACCAAGGATTTTCATTCTCTGGGAAAGATTTAGGCGCGCAAACCAATTTTTCTGTCGGGGCTGCATTTAATCCTAATGTCAATCATTTAGAGCAATCAGTAAGACGGTTAGAAAAAAAAATTGAATGTGGTGCTGATTATTTTTTAAGTCAACCTGTTTTTTGTAAAGAACAAGTGGCGCAAATATACGAAGCAACAAAGCATATAAACGCACCAATTTATATTGGAGTTATGCCATTAACTAGCTCAAGAAATGCTGAGTTTCTTCATAATGAAGTACCTGGGATTAAATTAACAAATGAAACGAGAGAGAGAATGGCAAAAGTTTCCGGGGATTTAGAAGCATCAAAATATGAAGGAACTGAAATTGCAAAGGAACTGATTGATGAGGTTCACCGTTATTTTAATGGGTTATATTTAATTACGCCGTTTTTAAAATATGAAATGACTGTAAAATTAACAAAGTATTGGCAAAGCAAGCTAACTGTGGCAAATGCTAAAAAAGTTAGCTATTAAACACTGTCGCGCTTTTCAAAGCTAAACAAGGGGCTTATGTTTTCTAGTGAAAGCATATACCAATGAAAGGGTAGATAAAGATGAAACTTCAATCGTTTGAACAACGGCTACAGAAACATATATTAGTATTAGATGGTGCTATGGGTACAATGCTGCAAAATGCTAACCTAACTGCAAAAGATTTTGGTGGAGAGCAATATGAGGGGTGTAATGAGTATTTAAACATTACTGCTCCAAAAGTAATTGAAAACATTCATGAAGCATATTTAGCGGCGGGTGCTGATATTATTGAAACGAATACGTTCGGGGCAACCGACATTGTTTTAGCAGACTATGATTTAGAGAACTTTGCAGTAGAGATCAATGAAAAGGCTGCGCGGATCGCCAAGGTTGCAGCGAATAAATTTTCAACGGATGAGTGGCCGAGATATGTGGCGGGTTCTATCGGACCGACGACTAAGGCTTTGTCAGTAACTGGTGGAGCAACGTTTGAAGATCTCGTAAATGCATATCAACAACAAGTATACGGGCTATTATTAGGTGGAGTGGATATTCTTCTTGTTGAAACGAGTCAAGATACGAGGAACGTAAAGGCTGCATATGTAGGTATTGAAAACGTCTTTAAGAAACTCAAAAAGCGTATTCCGCTAATGATTTCTGGAACAATTGAACCGATGGGGACAACTTTAGCTGGACAAAATATCGAAGCTTTTTATTTATCAATTGAGCATATGAAACCGAGTGTTGTAGGCTTGAATTGTGCAACGGGGCCAGAATTTATGCAAGATCATATTCGTTCGTTAGCAAATCTTGCACAAACAGCGGTAATTTGTTTTCCGAATGCCGGTTTACCTGATGAAGAAGGGCATTATCACGAATCTCCAGAGATGCTCGCGAGAAAGCTGAAGCAATTTGCTGAAAAAGGGTGGTTAAATGTAGTTGGTGGATGTTGCGGTACGACACCTGATCATATTCGTGCAATAAAGAAAGCCATTCAAGACATGCCACCTCGGCAATTAATAGCAGAGCACCCTCACGCCTTGAGTGGTATTGAACCACTGATTTATGACGAAACGATGAGGCCGTTATTTGTTGGTGAACGTACGAATGTGATTGGCTCTAGAAAGTTTAAAACGTTAATTAAAGAAGAAAAATATGAGGAAGCATCAGAAGTTGCTCGTGCACAAGTGAAAAAGGGTGCGCATATTGTTGATATATGTTTAGCAGATCCGGATAGCGATGAAATCGAAGATATGGAGAACTTTTTACCGTATGTAATTAATAAAGTGAAAGTGCCGTTAATGATCGATTCTACAGATGAAAAAGTAATTGAACGAGCACTTACTTATTCACAAGGAAAAGCGGTCATTAATTCGATTAATTTAGAAGATGGAGAAGAAAGATTTGAAAGTATTGCAGCGATTATTCACAAGTATGGAGCAGCGGTTGTTGTTGGAACGATTGATGAAAAAGGTATGGCTGTTACAGCGGAAAGAAAGCTTGAAGTAGCTCTGCGAAGTTATGATCTTCGTGTGAATCGCTATGGCATTAGTCCAAATGATATTATTTTTGATCCCCTAGTCTTTCCGGTAGGAACTGGTGATGAACAATATATCGGTTCTGCCGCAGCAACGGTAGAAGGAATTAAAAAAATTAAAGAAAAGTTACCTCAGTGTTTAACGATTTTAGGCATTAGTAACGTTTCTTTCGGGCTTCCACCAGTAGGAAGGGAAATTTTAAACTCGGTATTTCTTTATCATTGTACACAAGCAGGACTAGACTATGCCATCGTAAATACTGAAAAGCTAGAACGTTTTGCATCAATTTCAGAAAATGAACGATCTTTAGCTGAAAAATTACTTTTTGAGACGACTGATGAGGTTTTAGCTGAGTTTACAGCTTTTTACCGTGGCAAAAAGAAAGAAGAAAAGAAAAATGCAATAAACCAAACTTTAGAAGAACGGTTACAAAGTTACATCGTAGAAGGGACAAAGGAAGGACTAATCCCTGATTTACAGTTAGCGTTACAAAAATATGAAACGCCATTAAAAGTCGTCAATGGTCCTTTAATGGACGGAATGGATACGGTAGGTAAGTTGTTTAACAATAATGAACTAATCGTAGCGGAAGTGTTACAAAGTGCGGAAGTGATGAAAGCGTCTGTTCAATTTTTAGAGCAGTTTATGGAAAAGAAAGATGATAGTGGAAAAGGAAAAATCTTGTTAGCTACCGTGAAGGGCGATGTTCATGATATTGGTAAAAATTTAGTTGAAATTATATTAAGTAATAACGGGTTTAAAGTTATTAATTTAGGGATTAAAGTTACTTCCAACGAATTAATCGAGGCTGTAAAAAGGGAAAAACCAGATGCGATAGGTCTTTCTGGTCTATTGGTAAAGTCTGCCCAGCAAATGGTACTTACAGCTAATGATTTACGCGAACAAAAAATATCAATCCCAGTATTAGTTGGTGGTGCTGCGTTAACTAGAAAGTTTACGGAAACAAAAATTCAAGCTCAGTACGATGGAAATGTTCTTTATGCTAAAGATGCTATGAATGGATTAGAATTAGCAAATAAACTTTTTAATGAACAAGGTGCAAAAAAAGAAGTCAATAAGCAAAAAAGTGTTAGTGAGCAAATTAAACCGTTAAAGGAAGAAAAAGAAAAAATAAGCGAACACCCTATAGTTTCAAAGAGGTCCACTGTATCGACGACTACACCGATATATGTTCCGAATGATTTAACAAAGCATCCCTATTTAGATTATAAGCTGACACATATAAAGCCTTATATGAATTTACAAACTTTATTAGGTAAACATTTAGGTTTAAAAGGGAAAATTACACGCTTATTAAAAGAAGGTAATGAAAAAGCTGTCGACCTTAAGGAAAAGGTGGATGCATTATTTAATGATATTGTAAAAAATCAACTTATAAAGGCAAAAGGTATTTATCAGTTTTTCCCTGCTCAATCAGAGGGGAATGAAATTATTATTTATGATCCTAAAAACGGTACTGAGGAAATTCAACGATTTACATTCCCTAGGCAAACGAAAGAACCGTATTTATGTTTAGCAGATTTCGTTCGTCCAATCTCTTCAGGTGAAATTGATTATGTAGGTTTCTTTGCAGTTACCGCAGGAGTTGGAGTCAGGCAATTAGCTAACGAATGGAAAGATCAGGGTGAATATTTAAAAAGTCATTTATTACAAGCGACAGCACTTGAATTAGCCGAAGCATTTGCAGAACACATTCATCACTCAATGCGAAATTCATGGGGAATTCCAGATGATCCTGAATTAACGATGCAACAACGTTTTTCAGCGAAGTACCAAGGAATGAGGGTATCTTTTGGATATCCGGCATGCCCGGATTTAGCAGACCAGAAAAAGCTTTTTGAACTGTTAAATCCTCAAGAAATTGGAATAAACTTAACAGAAGAATACATGATGGATCCGGAAGCTTCTGTTTCGGCGATGGTATTTGCTCATCCAGAAGCTCGGTATTTCAATGTTGAAGATGAATGAAGAATTTAAAAAAAGTTTGAAATTTGGCACCACAGTTATATCTGTGGTGTCTTTTTATATGTAAAAGTTGGATAGTTGAAAGTTGGAAAGGAAAAAACTTACTTTTACTTATTGGATGGTGACTACGGTGCCATCATGGTTGAATTGTCTGAAAATAAAATGACGGTCGACTTTTACGAACAAGCCCCTAAAGCCGGGACGGAGTGCTCCTGCGGTTACTCGTCGCAAAGCTGCACGATGAATTATCTAAGAAGTATCTCAAGGTGTAATTGAGGTCAGTAGCTTTACAGCGCAGTGAGGGAAATCGACCGGAATTTATTCATATTAGGGTGACGTGCATCGTCATGAGTGTTTTGTAATGAAGAAAAACAAGTTTTTTCTATATGTAGCTAACAAATAAATGCTTTATTGTATAAAACTTGGTAAACAACAAAAACTATCGGTATCATTTTAAGGAAAAATGTAAAAAAGTTAGCATTTTAAGGAGGTTAAACAACATGATTAAGACAGTAAGAAAAGTTCCTCTTATGATCCTATTATGTTTTTTTGCATTCTCAACTGTTTTTCATGCTCCTACAGTAGAAGCTTTTTCTGAACAAATTATTCAGCGTGGAGCAACAGGTGATGATGTAGTCGAGTTACAATCAAGACTCCAATATATTGGTTTTTATAACGGAACAATTGATGGAGTTTACGGTTGGGGAACCTATTGGGCGGTTAGAAAATATCAAGATGAATTTGGTCTTGAAGTTGATGGACTTGTTGGCACTGAAATGAAAGCGATGCTTGAAAAAAGCACAGATTTTGATTACGAATGGGTTCATCGACAATTTTATGAGGGAAGAAAATTTACACATTACGGGAAAACACCAAAAGAAATTCAAAGTGGACCTAAAGGCAGTCGGATTCCACCACTAGAACAAGCGAGAAGGCAGCAAAAGGCACGAGAAGGAGTTGAGCCACCAGCCCCACGTGAAGATACAAGGGTACCGGACGCACCACCAGCACCCGGAGAAACTCCAG
>SKSA01000211.1 GCA_007118195.1 Anaerobacillus sp.
AAACGAAGCTAAAAGGTAAAGATGTAGCGATTATCGTTCATACTGAAACCCAAGCTTATTATCAAAAAGACTTCGCTGAGCGGATGTTTATCTACTTTAGCCGTCTATATGAAAAACATCGAAAACCGATTATTCCAATTGCTGTGTTTAGTTATGATGAAAGAAAAGATGAACCTAACACATTCCAAATATCAATACCGACTTTACCAATCATGAAATTTGAGTTCTTGACGCTAGAACTAAACAAAAAGAACTGGAGAGAATATATAAAAGATGAAAACCCAGTAACTGCAGCATTATTGAGTAAAATGAACTACACAAAAACAGAGCAGGGTGAGTTAAAGCGAGAATTCTTTCGCATGCTAATTAAACTTGAAACAAGATACGATAAAGCACGAATGGCCTTAATTTCTGGTTTCTTCGAGTGCTATCTACCTATAAATTTAAACGAGGATGTTCAGCTTTTAGAAAAAGATGAAAGGGTGAAAGTAGTGGAACTTATGAACTCATGGCAACGTAAAGGTTTTGAAGAAGGAATTGAAAGAGGTATAGAAGAAGGAATTCAAAAAGGCATTGAGAAGGAACGGAAAGAAATGATATTCCGCTTGCTTGACCAAGGTTGTGACATGAAAACAATTACTACAGTCACCCAATTATCGGAAAAAGAAGTTAAGAAAATAATACTGGAAAATAAATAATCTTTAATTTCTCCAACGGAAACCTCTGTAATTCGCGTCCTTCTGTTGAAGATGACTCTAACTGAACTAGTTGAGATTGACATTATATTGAAAAAGAGGAGAAGTTATTCTTCTCCCCTTCCTTCACTTCAGATAATTACTTAATATTACGTGCCTGTCACTCCCCGAAATTTCTTGTTTCACAGAAATGTTTCACGGAAAGTGCAAAATAGAAAATTATTTATAACGCGTAATCGACACGTTACTTTATTATCGATAGCTGAGTGAATTTCATCATTTCCTAAATTGAGCGATATCAATCTTTACGTCATTTATTCGCTAATCATTTGTTAATTCTAACTGTAGACCGATGCCTTCTAATTTTGCATCAACATTGTCAAAACGACAGTGCATTTATAAGAACCGAAGTCAGCAGCTCCTTATTTATTCCATTTCAACTACCCGCGCAACTTCATGATCACATTTTTTACACTTTCCATTTAGAATTATCCCAAAATCCTCATTTTCAACTATAAAGCCTACAATCATTGTTACATCCGAGCAATTGCTACACCAAACATTGTTGAGTAGTTGACTTCGAATGTCTTTCGGCAAGGCTAGCCATTTCTTGTTAGCATCCATATAAAATACCTCACTTTTAAATTTCAAATTGATTCGCTCCCTGAAAGGAACAGTCACTATATTTCCCCTAACAACCTCTTAATGATTGTTTTCAACCTTTCCGCTACTTCTTGTCCCGGCGTCATTTTGATAGCACCCATCTTATATTTTTTATGATAGGCACTTGAATAGAAGTTCTTTTCTTCACTAAATTCACCTTGAGTTGGAGTTACAATGAAAGCTTCTTTCACTACTTTTTCATTCGTACTTCTTGAAATAATTCCATCGCGATATTTGTGCATTTCAGCTAGTGCATGTGGAATGTTTTGATCGACTCGGTATTTCGGGTCGAAAATAAACATTTGATCACTATACTCAAGCGTGATATCGGGGATCATCCTCTGGGTAAAAGAATAAAAAGGGTTAGAGTTATTTTGGATCACACGTTGGAACGTTAGAAACCCTCCATTTTTTAGTTTAATTTTACTTTCTCGATGTTTGGCTAGTGCTAAGAAGAAGCGCTCTTCTTCATAAACAAATAACCCTTTATAATTTTCGATGAAGTTTAATTCGCGCATCGTTTTAACAAGTTGCAAATAAACCCAAATCTCATAAATTTCATATGTTTCCTTCAAAGATAACTTTTGTTTCATATCAAAAGTGACATCTTGAAAATTATATAGTTCAACAAACCATTTAAACCAAGCTTTATAAAAAGGATGTTTTCGAAAACTTTGTGATGTTACAAGCGTTCCTCGAAAAGGCTTAACTCCTTGGAGAAAAGAGCTATTCTTCCAAGCGGTTATCCAATCTAAAAAGCGCTCTGCTTCTTGTTGGATTTCAGGATAACCTGCATTTTTATATTCAATTAAGAGCTTCCTTAATTCATAAAGCTGTGCAACGATCACTTCATTTTCATAGCGGTTATACGTTTCATTCGTTACATTCGATAAAATTTGATTGGGCATTTTTTTAGGCGTCCAGCCGTACCGTTCCCCATTACGTTCAGTCCAAGTGATTGTCCGCTGCGATACACTCTTTACATGCTCTCTTTTAAGCAAGCGCTCTTCTCGTTGTAATAATCTTAATGGTTTTTCTTTGATAAGACGAAAAATCGTTCGCAGGTGAAATATATTATTTTTAATATATTGCCACTGCAAGTAGGACGGAGTGTTTATTCGTCCTGAAGCTTTCACATCTTTATCAAGTCCTTCTAACTGAAAGCAAACCGATCCTTCTTTTAATATGTCTTTTAACATTTGCTCATAATGTTCAGTTGTCATTTTTCGCTGATCTGGATAAATATATTGTACGACTTTTTGTTTTTCATCGCTAATCACTTCAAATGTTACTGTACCTGTTTGAAAAGGTGTTTGAAAATTACCTTCCCAACCATTTTCACATTTTGTCATTGCTAGAGGAATGCCTTGTAAAAGTAACTGGAACGGTTCTTTTCCTTGATATGACCACTTATAACTCGTTGCTTCTTGTAAATATATTTCATCGATTGGGATCCATGCTCTTTCAAACGAATCGTAGATAGAAAGATTAACGCCAGTATTGCGTTGCACCATAACGGTCCAATTCCTTTCTCATTCTGAGCAAATGTTTTTTCGTTTCCGAGTCGTCTCCTAACGATCGATCACACCAATTGATCCACTCGTCAAATAAAGGCATCATTTGCTCATCACCACGGATTTTCGGAAGAATTTTTTCCGAGATAACTCGATCTAAAGCTTCTATCTTGTCCATCTTTATTTCTTCTGGAAGTTCAGCATTTTTAAATAGCTTCCGAAGCATTTCCTTCATCGTTCGATAACCAAAATGAAGTTCATAATCGATCAACATTTGATGTATTTCAAGAAGTAGCTGCCACTCCGTCGATAAGGTATCCCTATATTTTGGGTCAAGTGTGTTCCAATAACTTTCAAAATCGACATCCGAAAGTGTCATAACGAAGGCACGGTCTAATACTTTATCAGAAACGCTGTGAGTTGTTTCGTCAACATTAATTGTTCCGACTAAATAAATATTTTAGGGATTTCTATTTGTGTTGGAATTTCATCGATATCGTCTGTCATATGCAACTGTATCGGCATTTTTGATTCAACCGCGCTTAAATAATCACTTAAGTAATATTCAACTTTCGCCAAATTCATTTCATCAAGAACGATAAAAAATGGCTTGTCCTGTTCTTCGTTTGCTTTTAAAAGGATATCTAAAAACTCGGTTCTCATATAGCTTTTTTCAAATGAGCTATAATAGCCAAATAACGATGTTGAATCCATCCAATCCGGTCTTACAGCAATAATCTTTAAATACGGGTTTTCACTATCAAAATCTAATCCATAAACAGCATTGGCGTAAAGCTTACATAGTTGTGTTTTTCCTGTCCCTGAAATCCCACTGATAATTACAAAATGCTTATCTTCTAGGCTCGTTAAATTCAAATGAAAGTCACGAATAATGCCTTTTGAGAAGGTAAATTCACTACCCTCGATCGTTTCAAGAATACTTACTAAGTCAAAAGATATTTTTCCAGGGCCGATCTCATCAATGGAATCCTCACTTTCTTCTAGTATCGTTTCTGTTTTCTTCACATTTGGTAAAGTGATATGCCCTTTTACATCAGCAAAAATTAATGATGCTGTAATTAGTTTCTTTTTAATTTCTGATATGTCTTCGATGAAGTCATCTTTGTTATTGTCATAATGAGCGACTAAAAACGAATCATCGTCGTTTACTTTAAAGTCTAGTTCTCTTAAAGCTCGGATCGCATTCTCTTGATACAACTGATTTTCATTATTTTCATTGTGTTTCCCGCGTTGGTAAAACGACTTTTTGTACGTCCATTCAAAAATAGGTTCTGTTTGAAAAGGTCGTACTTGAGTAAATATCATCCCGTGATTTTTCACTTTCACTCCGATCACTTCACGAGCCCCATTTGGATCACGATGATAAAAATGAAAATGTCCATCCACGATTAACTGGTCATGATCGTACACTGAAAACGGTTGTTTCATTTCATGGGTTCTCGATTTGACAGTATCACTAAACTTCACATTATATTCATTGTGATACAGTTGAATCGTAAATGGTTCTTGGTTATGCTTAAATTTGTCTAATATTTTAGTCGCAAATGAATGGATCTCCATTTCTGCATTAATAAAATCTCGGACAGGTTGAAGTTTTTCATAAATGTCCCACATTTGTTCTATAATTACTTCTTCAGACATCTCACTATTTTCTAATGAGAGAATTTTGCCAAAATGAAGCGTCGGAGTCCTTCTTTTCTCCACATAATATTGAATCTCTGCTTTGAAATCT
>SKSA01000183.1 GCA_007118195.1 Anaerobacillus sp.
TATGGACTGGAGAAGGTATCGATACTTCGAAAGTGATTAGAAAAAAAGGATTATTCACGGCTATCTACTTTATCTCCCGTAAAAATGATGGAAGTCATGATTTCAGTTATATCCGAAAAGGATCTGCTGCTAGTCATTTTAGTCCAGAAGACATCAGTGAAGAACTTTTTAGCGGATGTAAAATTTTTCACACGAGTGGGATTTCACAGGCCATTAGTAACTCAAGTTGTGATGCGACATTTAAAGCTATGGATATTTGTAAAAAGAAGGGGATTAAAATTTCGTATGACCCTAACTTACGCTTGAAGCTATGGCCGGTGCATCGAGCAAGAGCAATTATTAATCAATCCATTGAGCTAGCTGACATTGCACTCCCTAGCTTAGAAGACGCTCAAGTGATTACAGGCAAAACGTTGCCTGATGAAATTGTAGATGATTTCCTTAAACGGGGTCCAGAAATTGTCGTACTTAAAATGGGGGAAGATGGTTGTCTTGTAGCGACTCAAAAAGAACGATTTATATCTAAACCCATGAAAATCACTGATGTTGTAGATACATCAGGGGCTGGTGATGCATTTGATGGTGGTTTCATTTCTGCTTACTTAGAAACGGGAGACCTTAAAAAAGCTGCTCAGTTTGCCAATGCTGTTGGCGCCTTATCTACCAGGGGAAAAGGTTGCGTTCGTCCTATCCCATATAAAGCTGAAGTCTTAGAAACTATTAAAATACAGGAGGCAAAATAATATGAGTGAATTAGCTATTAAATTAGGAACTTTTGAAATCAATGGTGAGAAAAGAGTTGGGATTTTATTAAATGAAGATGTAGTTGTGGATGCATATGATGCGTACAAATCATTACTAAAAACTAAAAAGTCTTCAAGTGACGAAAGTGCATCAAAAGGTTCTAGCCAATACTTTTCTACTATGAAAAATCTTTTGAAAAATGAGGATGCAATAAAGGTTGCACGAGAAGTTGCTGGATTTGCCCAAGAATCAGGTAATGCTTTTATGCGCGACTTAAAAGATGTCAAAGTAAAAGCGCCAGTTAAACCATCTAAATTAATTTGTCTTGGTCGTACATTTATGGGGCATTTAGAAGTTGGTGGTCTTGATGTTCCAGATGAGCCACATATCTTTTTGAAACCAACTTCATCAATTGTAGGTCCAAATGATACCGTTTACTTACCTAAAATTCACGCTGATAAGGTAACGTATGGGGCTGAATTAACAGTTGTAATTGGAAAAAGAGGGAAAAACATTCCGGAAAGTGAAGCGCTGAATCATGTTGCAGGATGGACGATCATGAACGACGTCACATGTCGAGGAATGCTTTATCCAAAAAATAAAATTCACGATACTTTCGGACCGATTGGACCATACATTCTTCCAAAAGATCAACTTGAGAACCCACAAGCGGTTTCACTAAACTTTAATGTGAATAATGAACAAAAACAAAATGGTAATACAAAAGACATCATGTGGGATATTGCATTTTTAATTCATAATGTGTCTGAAGTAATGACGTTAGAGCCTGGCGACCTGATTGCCCTTGGTGACATCGGTGCACCAGAAACGTTAAGTGAACATGATGTAATGGAAGCTATTATTCCTGAAATTGGTGTCTTGAGAAACCCAGTAGTAAAAGAACAATAAAATAAAAATGAAAAAACAATAAATTAAATTTAAAGGAGATAGATATTATGTCAGAAAATAAAATTTCTCAACAGGTTATCGATGATTTTTATGAGATTATGACAGCCTCAGTTTCAGACGCAGTCGACAAGGTAGTTGGAAAGAAGGGGTTTATGAGTCACAAGATTAAACCTTTGTTTAAGTCGAAGATAGTTGGACCAGCAACAACTGTCAAACACGTTCAAGCACCTTTACATGAGCCACCAAGACATGCTATGGAAGCGATTGATAACGCTGGAAAAGGTGGAGTTGTTGTTATTAGTGGTGAAGATACAGAGGATATTGCCCTACTCGGAGGTCTTATGGGAACAGCAGCAAAAGTTCAAGGTTTGACGGGCGTAGTCCTAGGTGGTGCACTTCGAGATGCAGATGAATTGGAAGAGCTAGGACTACCAGTATTTTCAACAGGGATCGTTCCTAGTACTTCATTAGGGCGTACACGAACAATTGGTTATAATATTCCAATTACTTGTGGAGGGGTTCCTGTACACCCAGGAGATTTAATCGTTGGGGATCGTGATGGTATTGTCGTTGTTCCGAAAGATCACATTGACGAAGTTTTAAAAACAGCTAAGGAAATTGAAGAGACAGAGAAGAAGCAAACAGAAGATATATTTGAATTAAAATCTATTGTCAAAGTGGTAGAAAAGTGGTCTAGAGTATAAACCATAGACCGTAATTGGTAATTATTTTAGGTTGGAATTTAGATTTAAATAATACCTATTTAATGAAAGGGCAATGAATTTGGGAGGCGATGAGAAATGAGTAATAACAAGGAAACTGTTCAGAGTATAGTTAAAGCTATTAGTATTCTTGATACTATTGCCCTTTCATCAAATCAGGAGTTAGGGATTACGGAGTTAAGTAAACAATTATCTATTGGGAAAAGTAATGTGCACAGAATTGTAACGACTCTTGAAGGATTAGAAGTAATTGAACAAACTGAACATGGGAAATATCGTTTAGGTCCCAGACTAGCTCGATTTGGTTTTCAATCTCTACAGCAAATGGACATTAGGACTGTCGGAAGACCATTGATGGCCGAGCTTGTCAAAAAGACGAGTGAAACTGTAAACCTTGGTATTCCCCAAAATGGGGAACTACTTACCATCGATAAAGTTGATTCAGAAGCAATGATACGTGTTTCTATTAACATCGGAAGACTCAGCAAAATGCATTGTACTGGTATGGGAAAATCTATTTTAGCCCATTTTCCAAACGGGATGGTAGAGCAAATTATTAAAGAGCATGGCATGGAAGTTTTAACCCCAAACACGATAACTTCTTTAGCTGAGTTGAAAGTTGATTTAGCTAATATAAGGAAACGAGGCTATGCTATTAATGATATTGAAAATAATGAAGGCGTCAGAAGTGTGGCAGCCCCTATTTTTGACCACCGAGAAGAAGTAGTTGGTGCTATTAGTATCTCGGGTTCTATCCTCTCATTAACAGTTGATAAGATTGATAGTTATGGTAAAGAAGTGAGAAAGACGGCAAATGAAATATCTTATAAAATGGGTTATTTACCGCATGGAGGAAATATAAATCCGCAAAATGGAAAGCAAAACGCTTTTCATAAATAAAGAAACTATAATTGTTTTTTTGTTCAGATATAAGAAAGTATAATTTTTTTTATATTACTTTATGTAATCAAATAATAGCAAGGAGCAAATGCGATTGGAAAATAAACTGGCTATTGAAAAACTATTTAATTCAAAAGTAATTGCAGTCGTACGGAATTGTGAGTTTAATGATTTAGTCCCTTTAGCGAGTGTTTTATTAGAGGGAGGAATAGATGCAATAGAAATTACTATGGAACAACCTAATGCAGTTGAAAAAATAGTAGAACTTAATAAATTTTTCGGGAAAGAGTTAAAAATCGGAGCTGGTACTGTAATAAATAGAGAGATTGCTATATCAGCTATTAAATCAGGTGCTAAATATATTGTTTCACCTACATTAAACGCTGATATTATAAAGGTTTGTAAAGATGCCAATACCCTCGTAATCCCTGGCGCATTCACCCCTACAGAAATACTACAAGCGAACGACTTGGGAGCGGATGCTGTCAAAATTTTTCCGGCATCAGTTCTAGGACCAAAGTATATTAAACAAATTAAAGGCCCCTTACCTCATATACCTATTATAGCAACCGGTGGGATCGATGAAGACAATGTAGAAAGTTACCTATCAGTTGGGGTTAACGCAGTAGGAATTGGCGGAAATTTAGTGAAACTTGAACAAGAAGATAAATTTAATAGAATACTAGAGGTAGCTGACAGAATAATGACAAAATGCAAAAAATACTAAGTTGTGAACAATGTGGGAATCATTTATTAGGTATTGATATCTTCTAGAATCGCATTTGTCATGCTTGATGTGAACCATCACAAATATCAAGGAGGAAAAAATTATGAACAGTAACCCCATAGAGACAAGTAGTCAAGCGAGTACAAATGCTGTTGCCCCGAAGTCTCCATCTGCTTTCGCTAAGAAAGCTCCGGGAGTAGTAATGGTTGCTATAATAGCACTTTTAGCTCAATCTTTAGGAAAAGATTTCCCATTGATTGGGGGCGCAGTAATTGCAATAGTGATAGGTGTATTAATAAAAAACTATGTTGGAGTGCCGAAAGTTTTTAGTGATGGTATAAGTTATACTTTGAAAAAATTACTAAAATTGGCCATCGTATTATTAGGACTAGGTTTAAGTTTTGCCGCTATTTTAGAAGTGGGATTAATCTCTATCATTATTGTTGTAGTTTCTGTTACATTGGGTATTTTACTAACTTTTTATATAGCAAAAGCAATGGGATTAGATGGTAATATCCCATTGCTAGTAGGGGTTGGTACTGGTATTTGTGGTGCAACTGCCATTGCAACAGCTGGTCCAGTTATAAAAGCGAAGGAAGCAGAGATCGCTTATTCGGTGAATA